>JAITAP010000101.1 GCA_031284065.1 Prevotellaceae bacterium | reverse complement strand
CGAAGCCTACCGAAAAACGCTGGTAGAGCTTGCCAAAAAGCACGGCTGCAAAATCATCATATCGTACCATAACTTTGAGCAAACGCCCGGCCTGCCGGAGATGCGACAAATTGTTGCCGACAGCCGCAGCATGGGCGCCGATGTGGTGAAGCTGGTTACGACCGCTCGCTCAACGCACGACAGCGCAAGGGTTTTATCGCTCTACGAGGGTGAGAAAAATCTGGTTGCCTTTGCCATGGGGCACGAGGGAAGAGTTACCCGCGTGGCTTGCCTCTACCTCGGCGCGCCGTTCACCTACGCCTCGCCTGCGTTGGGGCTGGAGGCTGCACCCGGGCAAATTGCGGCAGACCGCATGAGCATAATCTTTCGGCAGCTCGACGATAGCGTTGACAAACCATAGCCTGCTGCGGATTTACAAAAACGCGCTTAAATTAGATGCTTTACATGCTAAATCGCACTTTTTCACAATATTTGCTCACAGTTATGCTTATAATTTCATTAATTCCGTACATTTGCGGGTGAGAAAACATTTCTTTATCCATAACCTGAACAAGCAACCTAAATACATACAATGAGCCACTTGAAGAATAAGTCGGAAATACTCAAAGATGCGGCACGCCTGCTGGATGCAAAGGGATTTTATCCCGCCGTTGCCCACTGTGCGTATTACAGCTGCTACCAGCTGCTGATACATATTTGGCTGCACAGCATGGGAAAAAGCGAGACGGATTTAGTTTTAAAACGCACGACGTACAATGCCGGCTCTCACGAAACGTTGATAAATGAAGTGTGGGAACATATCAAGCGCAAAAATAAGAGCGATGCACGCACTTTCAATGAAAACATATTCCAGCTGAAACGATTAAGGTTAAGTGCAGATTATGCTGATGCATCATTTGGCTACACGCAAAGCAGAAAGTCAATGGAACTTTCCGCTTCTATTACCCCGATACTAAAAAATTATTGCTGATACTATGAAAACTTCACGGCAGTACATTCAGAAAGCCCTGCGCAGCTTTATCAAAGTATTTAGCAACGCTCGCGTACGCTACGAGTACGACGAGCGTGCGCTTGTTCACTTCGTAGAAGTTGTGCCCAACGACTTGTTCCGCTCCAATGAAAATTATGTGGCGTGGGAGAGCGCAATGTGTGATAATTTCATTAAGCGTTACCCTACAGAGAACATCTGTTTTCTATCCGACGACGCTACTGTGCCGGTTGAAAATCCGGAGCTGGTATTGGAGGGGAAAAGCTACCGCAAAGGGCTCGCCCCCGCTGAGCAACAAGAAAGGGCAATGGCGGGAAGCAAGCTTTATAAACCACAGCTGACATACTAAGCACGCAATGCCATGAATGAAGTAACGCCCAACAATTAACACAACACTACATCAAATTCCCCAAAATTTTGAAACTTTTTGCCATAACCGGAACGCCTGTGCTGCACAGCAAAACGCCTGACTTATTTGCTGCCGCTTACCCGCTGCACGCCGATGAATTTGCCTGTTTCCGTTTGGCGGCGCAGTCGGCAGAAGAGGCGGTGTGGCTGTTTGGCGAGTTGGGGCTGAGCGGGATGAATATTACCGCGCCTTTCAAAAGCGATATGGCAAAGCTGTCGGACGTGCGCGCGCCGGAGGTGCAGACGCTCAACGCCTGCAACACTCTGGCGCTGGAGAATGGCAAAAAATGCAGCTACAATACCGATATTTTTGGCGTGCTGGGCAGCCTTGAGAAAGCCGGAACGCCGGTTGCCGGAAAACGCTGTCTGGTGCTGGGGGCAGGAGGCGCGGGAAGCGCTGCCGCGTACGCGCTGCACGCGGCAGGCGGCGTTGTTACCGTTGCCAACCGCACGACGGACAAAGCCCGTCGGCTGGCGGAAAGCCTCGGGTGCAGCTACGCCGCGCTGAACGAAATCGCCGGCATTGCTCCGCAGGCCGACATCATCGTAAGCACGCTGTACCAGCACGTGGATGTGGTGGACGAGGCGTGGCTCAAGCCGCAGCATGTTGTTTTCGACGCTATTTATCACGGGTCGAGGCTGCGGGAAAAAGCGCAGCGGGCGGGCTGCAAGTTCATAGACGGCGCAGGGTGGCTGCTGCATCAGGGTGCGCCTGCCTACCGTAAGCTTACGGGCGTAGAGCCGGATGTGGAGGGCATGGAAAAAGCCATGCTGCCGCAGAAGCTACCCGCGCATATTTCGCTCATTGGGTTTATGGGCGCGGGGAAGAGCGCCGTTGCGCCTGTGCTGGCAAGCATGTTGCGTATGCCTGCGATAGACGCCGACGCTGCGCTGGAGAAGAAGTGCGGCGCAAGCATCCCGCAGCTTATAGGCGAAAAGGGGGAGGCATACTTCAGGGAGCAGGAGCGCGTTGTGCTCGAAGAAGCCTTGCAGAGCGCAACGCCAACCGTTATTTCGTGCGGCGGAGGCGCTGTTACGCAACCGCAGCTCGGCAGGTTGCTCAAGGAAAACAGCATTGTTATTTGGATTTACGCCCCGCCTGCATGTTGCCTAAGCCGCATTGACGTTAGCACGCGACCGCTGTTGGCGCAACATGCCAACCCGCAGCAAGCCGCCGCCGAGCTGTTTGAAAAACGAAAATTTTTATACGCAAAAACGGCGTGGATGCTCGTAAACAGCCACTGCCGCAGTGAAGCACAAGTTAGCCAACTCATCTATGACGAAATCAGTAAGGTACTCCACAGTTAAGGGGCGTATTGTTGCGCCTGCCTCCAAAAGCGTGGCGCAACGCGCCATTATCGCGGCTTTGCTTGCCAACGGAACAAGCAAGCTGCGCAACATGAGCTTGTGCAGCGATACGCAAGCCGCGCTGGGCGTTGCGCAAGCTCTGGGAGCGCAAGTAGAGCAAAGAGGTAGCGACTACTTCATCGCCTCCGATTTTTTTGCCAACAGCGCAAGAATGTTATCACTTTTTTGCGGCGAATCCGGCCTGCTGACGCGCATGGTAACGCCTGTGGCAGCCTTGCTCTCCCAGCCGGTTGGTATAGGCGGGTATGGCTCGCTCGTCACCCGGCCCATTGGCATGGTGGAAGCTCCCTTGCGGGATTTGGGCGCAACCGTTACCACCACCGGCGGGCTGCTGCCCATCCACGTGCAGGGCAAGCTGCGGGGCGGCACAACAAGCCTCGACGGAAGCGTGAGCTCGCAGCTGCTCACCGGGCTGCTCATGGCCTTACCGTTAGCGCACGAATCCTCGACGGTGCACGTGAGCAACCTGAAAAGCAAACCCTACGTTGACCTTACGATTGAGCTGCTCAAGACATTCGGGGTTAGCGTTACGCACGAAAATTACGAAGTGTTCCACATTCGCGGGCAGCAACGCTACACGCCGTGTACCTGCAACGTGGAGGGCGACTGGAGCGGAGCGTCGTGCCTGCTGGTAGCGGGCGCTATTGCCGGACACGTTACGGTGGAGAACTTAAACCTTGAATCGGTGCAGGCCGACCGGGAGATGCTGACGGCGCTGGAGCGCGCCGGAGCGCAAATTGGCATTGAGAGCGGCTGCGACGGGCAGAGCGCCGTTACCACTTCGCAATCCGCCCTGCACGCCTTTACCTTCGACGCTACCGATTGTCCGGACCTGTTTCCCGCCATTGTGGCGCTCGCGTCGTGCTGCAACGGCGTAAGCGGCGTAAAAGGCGTCTCCCGCCTGACGCACAAGGAAAGCAACCGTGCGCTCGCCTTGCAAAAAGAATTTGGAACGCTGGGAATAAAAATTGAGCTTCGCGGCGACGAAATGCTCATCACCGGCGGCAGCATAGGCGGCGGCAGCGTGAGCTCGCACAACGACCACCGCATTGCCATGGCGCTTGCCACCGCAGCCCTTCGCGCAAGCGGAGAAGTTACCATTGCGCAAGCGGAATGTGTGGAAAAATCTTACCTCGAATTTTGGAGAGATTTGGATGTGCTGAGAACCGATAGCTACTCCCTGTATGCGTTGACCTCCGCAGCTTGTAGTAAGGTAATGAGGTAGGTGTTTGCGCATATCTGAGGAATCTCCCACCATTACCACCGCTCTATGGCAAATTCAGGATTGGTACATAAACCGCTTGATGCTTCGCTTGGGCGTTTTTTCGAACTCCTCCGGCAAGGTTTTTACGTCGGCTATCCGGCTGTACGCCGGGAGGGCAGCGTTTACGGCGGTGAGCATTTCGGCCATTGCCGCGTCAACACCCTTTCCGGCGGCGCTCAGCGCCTCGTAGTCCGGGTAAACCAGCGCCAGCAGCTTCCCGGTTGACTCTATCACAAGGCTCTCCATCACGTAGGGCATGTTGTTTATCTTGTCCTCTATTTCTTCGGGGTAAATGTTTTGCCCCGACGCGCCCACTATCATGTTCTTGCTTCGCCCGCGCAGGTAAAGGTATCCGTTTTTGTCCATCACGCCCAAGTCGCCTGTTCGCAGCCACCCGTCGGCGGTGAAAGCCTCCCGCGTAGTTTCCGGATTTTTGTAGTAGCCCAGCATTACGTTTTGCCCCCGCACCTGCACCTCCCCGACCACATTTTGCGGGTCGGGCGAGTCAATGCGCACCTCCATGTTGGTGGTACTCCTTCCGCAGGAGTAGAGCGGCGTTTTGCTCCATTCTTCGTAGGATATGATAGGGGCGCACTCCGTCATGCCGTAGCCCACGGTGTAGCGAAATCCTATTTTCCGGAAAAAGCGTTCTACCTCCTGATTGAACGCCGCGCCGCCAATGATAACCTCGAGAAAATTTCCGCCCAGCGTTGCGTTCAGCTTGTTGCTGATAGCCCTCAACACCCTGCGGTCAACCACGGGAAGCGACAGCAACGCCCGCATGGACGGCTTTTTGAGGATTGGCAGCAGGCTATTGCGGTATATTTTTTCGATGATGAGGGGGACGCTTATGATGAGGCGGGGCTTTGTTTCGGCAAAGGCTTCGAGGATAATTTTTGGCGTTGGGAGGCGGGTGAGGAACTGCACGTGGCACCCCTTGCTGATTTCAAACAAAAACTCAAACGACATTCCGTACATGTGCGCCGTGGGCAGCATGGCCACCACGCTGTCGCCGGCCTTAAGCTCCTCGAGCGAGCAGGTGGCAAACTCTATATTGGAGTACAGGCTCCGGTAGGGCAGCATCACGCCTTTGGAAAAGCCGGTTGTTCCCGACGTGTAGTTGATAATCGCCAAGTCCTCCGGCTCTTCGGTGAAGTAGCTAACGTGCTCCGGGCGGAAGTTTCTGGGGTATTTTTTCCCAAAATGCTCGTTAAGGCGCTCTCTCACCTTGGCGATGTTCTTTTTCTTGCTCTGCAAAACAGAAAAATCGCTTATGAGGATAACGGCCTCCAGCTCCGGCATCATCTGCTCGTTGAGGTACTCCCACACCACGTCGCCCGCAAAAAGTATGCGCGAGTCGGAGTGGTTTACGATGTTGTGCACGTTGTCAGCCTTAAATTCGTGCAGGATGGGCACGGCCACCGCGCCGTAGGTAATCACCGCCAAAAGAACGGTCCCCCACGCCGCAGAGTTGCGCCCGCAGATGGAAACCTTGTCGCCCTTTTCCAGCCCGCACTCCTCAAAAAGAATGTGCAGCTTGGCAATACGCCGTGCAATATCCTTGTAGTGGTAGGTTGAGCCCTTGTAGTCGCTCAGCGCGGGCAAGTCCCAGTGCTCTTTGAGCGAATTTTCTATCAGCTTAATAATGCTTTTCTCCATTTTATAAGTATTTTGTGCGTAAATTTATTGGGCGCCGCGTGCATAAAATCTGCCTGTATTTTCAGTGCAGAGGATGCAAAGATATATGAAAAAATGTGCTTTTGTATTCGCAAACGTAATTTTTCGTTACTTTGCATTTTCTAAAATCGTACTTTGCACTCTAAATCAGAAACAATGGGGACAATTTTGCTTGAGGGGATGGAATTTTTTGCGCGTCACGGCTGCTTTTCTGAGGAGCAAGCCATCGGCAGCCGCTTTTTGGTGGACGTGCAGCTGGAGGTAAACGTTGCCCGCGCCGCCGCTACCGACAGCGTGGACGATACGGTGAACTATCAGGCAGCGTACAAGGTGGTAGAGCGCGAAATGCTCGTACCCTCCAAGTTGCTGGAGCACGTAGCAGGCCGCGTTGCGAGTAGCTTGCTGCACGATTTCGGGGCTATTGCTGCCGTAACCGTAAAGGTTGCCAAGCTCAACCCCCCTCTGGGTGGCGGCGCTGTGCGGCAGGCAAGCGGATCGCTGACGGCAAAAAGAGAACCTGTAAATTGAATTTTGTAATTCTGCAAATTACAATTTCATTGGGCTTTGTTACAGCGAGAGCAGATTACTATGTAAAGCCTAATAAATACTTACAATCACTCATTGACCGACAGCAAGTCCCACCGGGACGGCATTTGATTAACCGCAGGCTTTAGCCCAACGCCGTCAGGTTAAGCCCTGAAAGGGCGAAATCATTAGCGTAGGGCAACGCCCTACGAAAGGAGCGAGGCACACCGCCTTAAGCCCTGAAAGGGCGGAATCAACTTGCGGGAAAAAACGGATTT
>JAITAP010000091.1 GCA_031284065.1 Prevotellaceae bacterium | reverse complement strand
CGGGTATCCCCGCCCTTGCCCCCAGCGTAGCACACGTGCACGCTGACATCGTTGTAGCCCGCCGCGCCGTTGGTGATTTCCCACGGGTCAACAAAGTCATCTTTGTTGCCCTCCACGAGGTCGTGCACCGTGCCGTCCAGCCCTATTAGCGAGGCGTAGCCCACCTGCCGCCAGCCGCGCCCGCCCTTGCTCACAGGGTCGCAGTGCCATCGCCGAATATCTTCAGGGGTTACCTCTCTCCCCGCAGGGGTGTCCGTGCAGTGAATTACGAGGTACTTAATTCTCTTCTTTGCCATGCTTTTTTGTTGTTTGCTTCGTTATAGTTTCTATGGCGCTTAGCCCCATGAGGGTGGCGGACAGGGTAGCCATCAGCGTGAGGTTTCCATTATCGCACCCGCAGAACATGCAGGCTATGCAGGCGCACCAGCCGATGCTGCCGAAGATGAGGCGGCAGCTGTACTGCCCGCTGGCGCAGCTGTACAGGGACTTGAAAAAGGATTTCATCTGAAGCGTCCTCCCTGCCGCTGCTCGTTGTTGTTGAGGATGGTTTCGACGCGCGTAATGCTGGCCTCAATTTTCCTCAGCCGCAGGTCTATTGCGTCAAAGTTGCGCAACAGGCTCTGCTGCTGCTTCTCCTGAACGTCCATGATGGTGTTCAGCTTTACGATACGGCTCTCAAAGTCTTGGAGCTGCCGGCTCACCGCCTCGCCGGCGGTTGACTTGTGCTCCTCGCGCTGCTCAATGGCGTTGAGCCGGTACTCATGCTCGCGCACCATTGCGTACGCCATTACCAGGCTTCCGGCAATGGCCATCACGACGGGCAGCGCCCAGCCGATGACCTGTACTCTTGTTACTTCTTTACTCATTTGCTTTTTTTTTAGTATTAATCACTCTTGATTACCCCACTTTAGCTTTCGGATTTTGCTTGCCCCACTCGAGCTTGGCGGCTTCCGTGGCGGCGTTGCCGAAGGTCTGGATGCCGTTGCTTACGAGCTGGCTTCCGTTGGCGGACTGCTGTTTGTACATGCCGATGTAGGCGTTGCTCAGTTTGGCGGACGTGGCGTTGTTTTGGGCTCGGAGTGCGCTGCTCTGCGCGGTCAGCCCGTGGTACTGGCTGTCGAGCTGCTGGCGGTACTGGGCGCCGGAGGCGGCAATGTCGCGCGCCAACCCCCCGATGACTTTCATGTTGCTGGCCCGCTGCGCTACGGCGGCCTCCGACGAGCCGCCCATGATGGCCATGCGGCTTTCGGCCTTCCGGTTCTGCTCCGCGGCCTCCTCTGTGGCGACGCTCATGGCGGCGCGGTTCTCCTCGCGCTCAAGCGTGGGGATGCTGCGCTCGTGCTGGTACCACGCCTCCTGCTTCGCCTCCTGCTGCGCAAGCTTTGCCTTTTCCTCTTTAGCCGCGAGCTCCTGCTTCTCCAGCTGCTCCTGAGCCTGTTCATTGGCCTTTTTCGACTGGTACATACCTATGCCGGTGGCGACTAACCCAGCGATGCCAGCGATGGCGGATATAGTTAACATGTTGAATTTATGTTTATGTAAATATTCTGTGTGCTATGGCGCCGCGAAAAAAGGGAATATTTTTGGAAAAGTGTGCGCAGATTGCGCAAAAGTGTGCGCAAATTGCGCATTAGCTGGAGGAGATGGGGTAAATAAACGGTTGGCGCGGGGAAAAGGGGCGTCGGCAGGGCGCGGAGGCGCTTGCAAAAGGTCGATTTACTCGCCTTTTACCGCGTCCGGCGCCGACCTGTTGGCGCGGCACGCATCTCCGAATGGCGAAAACCGCGCCGCAGCACGCCGAAGAGTTTGCGCTAACGCTTAGCGAGTAGCGGCCAGTGGCTGCGCGGCAGCTTGCCTTGCATTTGCGGCATTGGAATGTACAGCATGTTCAAAAACTTCATCCAGCACGCTTGCCGGGTACGTATTTACATTTCCGAAGCGCGGGTCTGGGGTTTTGTCTGTCGGGATGCCGCGGGCTTTGCAGAGCAAAGCCGCCTGGCGCCCTAACGAGGACGCCTGGCTGAGGGTTACGGAGGTATGGCGCAGCGCGCCGTAGCCGGCAATCGTGAAGTAGTCGGGGTGGGTGGTGGCTTTCGCCTTTAGCTCAAGAACATCCCTTTTTAGCTCCTGTACCTCCTGCTGGTTTTCTCGCATCCCCTTAATGGTAAGCTCGAGGAGGTCAAGCGTGGAGAGTGGCCTGGAGGCTTCTTTCAGCTTTTGCTCGCAGCCGATAAAGTATTGCCGCGCCTGCTTGCCCCGCTCGTTTCCCTCAACCATTGCAAGCTCCTTTGCTGCATTAATGGTGAGCGCGTACTCGGTGAGCGGGCGACCGCCGGAGGGGTTTTCCATAAGTTTATGAAAAACCTCAAAGTCTTGATTTTCAATAAATCCGTATTTCTCAATACGATTTTTAATCCAAGTAGAAAAATCTTGCTTGCTTTCCAAGAAAGCATGTAGCAGCCGTGCGCTGACGGCTTTCTGTCCGTTGTGTTCGGAGATGGGTATTAACTCTTTCATGGCTATTGAGCTTACGTAAAAGAAAAGCCACCAGCCGCCTCGTGCTATTGTCGCAGCGCACTCGGCAGCCAATGGCTTTTAAGCGTAAATAATTCCCTAACCGCTGCGACAAGGTTTACGCAAAAGTAGTCGAGCGGTTTTTATCCTGCAACAGGCCGTTTTTGGGAGCCTGCAAATTAGCGCACAAAGTGTATGAATGTGCACGTAAAGCCATGAATATTTAACTTAAGTTTGTGCTATTTATTATTTCAAAACGGTTGCGCTGCAATGCAAAAAACGGGCACAGCCGAGCTGTAGGCGCCTGCACTTCACGCCCCTACGAGCTTACCGCGTCCAGCACGGCTCTGTTGGCGCGGTACACCTTTTCCCAGTCCTTTTTGATGTACGATTTTTTGGCTATGCGGTTGTCGCTGTGCGCGAGGCAGTCGTCCACCGTGTCCACCGGTACGCCGCAGTCGTTGCACGCTATGGTAGCCCACGAGTGCCGCGCGTAGTAAAACTCCAGGTCGTCAATGCCCACAGCCTTCCCCACGATTTTGAGCTGCCGGTTGAGCGCAGAGTTAAAGCCGCCCATGCTCGCGTACCGCTCGCAAAAGTCAAACACCCGCCTCCCGTCCCTGCCTGCGTACTTCGCCAGCAGCGGCGCTGCCTCCGGCTCCAGCCGCACCCGCATCTCCGCCCTGTCGCCGCGGCGACCCGTAACCTTGGCGCGGTAGTAGCGAAGCACGCCGCCCGCCAGCAGCTCCTCGCACCGGTACAGGTCAACGCTGTTCATCCCGCACAGGTAAAAGGAGAGCATAAAGCAGTCGCGGGCCAGCGCATCCTTTTCGCCCCGCGGCGCGTAGCCCCGTATGGCCCGTATCTGCGCTATGGAGAGCGCCTTTTCCTCCGCCGTTTTGAGGTTCCGCGCCGCCGCTATTTTGAACCGCTCAAACGGGCGGTTGGGGATGAGCACCTCGCCCTTGTCGTAGTCGTTGTACTCCCGCTGCGCGGCGTTAAAGAGGGTGCGGATGCAGGAGAGGTACAGGCTCTGCCCCCGCTCGCCCAGCGGCCCGCCCCTCGCGCTGCCCTGCACCGCCATCCACTGCTGGTACTTGTGGAGAAAGTGTGCGGTAATCTCGTTGATGTTGATTGTCCGGCGGCCAAGGTACCGCGCCATGTTGCCCAGCATTACGCGGTGTCCGGCGGACGTACCCGGCTGGCGACCCTTGATGCTGTCAACGTACCGATCCGAAAAGGCGAAGAAGTCAACGCTGCCGTCCTCCCCTGCGAGCTGAAGCTTGCGCACCACCAGCGCCTTAAGCTCGTCGGCGCTGTACGCGCAAACCCGAAAGCTCAGCTCGTCGAAAATAGCCTTCACGCTGCGGTAGATGCCGTCGGTGATGGCCTTGAGGTTGGGGTCTTTGATGTTCCCGTGCCGGTCGAGCTGCGGCGCAAACGCCACGTGCGGCGTGGCGATGTACCGCCGCTGCCGGTTGTGCGTGAGCTGCACCGTTACCGGCATAGCCCCGTCCCGCTTCTTGTTGCTCCTCAGCACCCAGATTTTAAAAGTAGCCATTTCTTGGTTGATTTTTTATGACACATTTATGACACAATCGCCTGCAAATTTATACATTTTCCGTAGTAATGTGCAAATACCAAACTAAATCCTGCACCGCGAAACTTATAAACCATTCTTACAATCAACCATTTACACTCGTAAAAATACTAAATACTTTATTTTATCACTTTAGGAATGTGTCCAAAAATATTCAGGAGACATTCCTACGGAATGTCGGGTTTGGTGGCAGGGATGCTTTTCTACCGAGCGTTCCATCCCTAACGGGATGGCGGTTAACGCCGCCAATGCCGTCCCCCCCTCCCGCCGCCGTTCCGTCCCGCCGCCTCGCCGCGTCGTTCCGTCGCGCCGTCCCGCCGCTAACGCCGCCGTTCCGCTCCCGCCGTCATTCCGAGCGGAGCGAGGAATCTCCCACCTTACCACCCACCCCTGTTGCCGCTATATGGCAAAAATGGCGGGAGGTTCCTCCGCTGCGCGCGCTCGTGCCTCGCGCGCTCCGGTCGGAATGACGGGTGGGGGCGGTGTGGCACGTCGCTTGCGTTTTTTCATTCCGTAGGAATGAATCGCTCGGTAGAAATTGGGCAATGCCCCCGCGCAACACATTCCGTTAGGAATGTGCCCACAAATATTTCGGAGGCATTCCTACGGAATGACAGGTTTGGTGGTAGGGATGGTTTTCTACCGAGCGTTCCATCCCTAACGGGATGGCGGTTGAGAATTTTGAATTGGCTAACGCCGCGCAAGTCCCGCATTGACGGTATTGAGGCCGGAGATTTTGTAGTAGCCACAACCTACTACACCATACTTGGGCAGGAAATACGCAAACCGGC
>JAITAP010000090.1 GCA_031284065.1 Prevotellaceae bacterium | reverse complement strand
CGCGCAAAGGTTTGCAGGCATCCGCCCAGCTGGGCATTTTTTTCCAGCACGCTCACGCGATACCCGTTTTTCGACAGCATATAGCCGCAGGTTAACCCGCCAAGTCCGCTGCCTATTATTACTACATGCTTATCCATTTACTTCTATTGTTTGTGTGTTGTTGCCGCCATATCTTCTCCGCAGCTCCTCGCTGGGGCTTAGCAGGTAAGCTACCTCAAAGTTCATGCCTGCGGGCAGTTCGCTTTCTTTGTAAATCGTCAGGTTGTCGGGAGTGTTTGTGCATCCGCAGGCAAGGGCAACCTTGTCGCCGTCGCTATCCACTGCTACCACCTGCACATCCTTGTGCACCAGCGCAAGGAGAAAGGCAAACACGCCGTAGCCGCTGTTTACCACCAGCGCCGCGCCTGTTCCCTTGTAATGGTCTATCCACTGCGCGTAGCAGCGTGTTCTTTTCAGCTCTCTGCGCACGCTACGCTCTACGGCAGCTCCCTTGTAGAGGTAGCTGTGCAGCACGAAGCTTCCGAAGTACGCCGCCGTTTCGAGCTGCCGCGACAGCGTTGCAAACGTTTTGAAGTAGTATTGCCTCACTTGCTTTGTACGCGCTGCGTAGCCTTCGCCGTAGCGGAGGTCGCCGGATGATATGCGCGGGTGCACCTGCACGGTAATAGCGCCGCTGCGCAGCATCAAATCATTTTTTGGCAGCACATGCCCTGCGCCATGCAGGAAAACCGGTACTATATCCAGCTTCAACGCTTCTGCCAAGTAGAACGCGCCGCGATGAAACCGTTGGATGGAGCAATCCTCCGAGCGCGTGCCTTCGGGGAATACGACAACGGAGTAGCCGCGCCGCACCAGACCGGAAAGCGGCTCTACGCTGTGCTCTAATCCATTGGTAACGGGGTAAAAATCGGCGTACCTGATGAGCCGTCCGAAAAATGGGCTGCTCCATACCCAGTCGTTGGTCAGGATAATCAGGCGGGGCGTTAGCATCATCAGGCACATCAGGTCTAAGTGCGATTGGTGGTTGCTAATGATGACCGCAGGCTTCTCAAACGTTTCGCCGGACAGATTTTGGCAGGTAAACTTTACGCCGGGTATGCGCTTTATGACAAAGCCCGCAGTCCGGTGTAGCAGGGAGTGGTAGCGCAGCTTACGCTTTTCGTTCCCCTTGGTGAGGCAAAAAAGCGCAAAACCGGTTACTGTGATAATCAGGCAGCCAGCCAAAAAACCGGCGCCAATATATACAGATATCACGACCTGCTTAATCGTTAAAGGTATTTCGCGGAAGCCGCTTTTTGTTCGGGTCAGCCACCGGAATATGAGCGGCGGGATAAGGTATGCCATCGCCACTACCGAAAACATGCCCACAATTGTAACCTCCGCCAGCGAGCGCATGGCGGGATGCTTGGCAAAAATCAGCGTGCCGATGCCGGCAAACATGATAAGCGCCGAGAGGATAATGTCGTTTTTATAGGATTTCAGCGCCTTGCGCCGGTAGGCGTATTCATACACCAGCCCTTCGGTTATGAAAATAGTGTAGTCGTCGCCCTGCCCAAAGATGAACGTGGCGAGAATAATGTTGACAATGTTGAAGCGCATGTCGCCCAGCTGCATGAGCCCCAAAATCCACACCCAGCTCACCGCAAGCGGCAGGAACGCCAGAAAGCTCAGCTCAAATCGCCCAAAAGAAAGCGTGAGAAAAGCAAGTACGATAAACCCGCACACGTAGAGCACGTAGTTAAAGTCGTCGAAAAGCGAATCCACTACCTGCTGACCGACGCTGCGGGCGTCGAACGCAAACGCGCCGACGGCCGCCTGATTTACTGCGCTTACCAGCTCGGCGGATTTTTCCTTGACGCAATACAGAAAACTTACCACCATGCCATAGCCTTCGCCTTTTACCAAGTAGCTGTCGGCAAGCAGCGAGGTGATGGGCGTAAAGTAATCGTCGCCCTGCGGCGTGAAGCTGGCGTGAAGCAGCTGAGAAAACGGCGCAAAAGAGCCTTGCCTGAACCCCTCCCGGTTGCCGGCTTGCTCTACCTGCCGTATCACCGCTTCCCGTCGCTCACCCCAAAAGTTGTTCCAGCGCTCAATGCGGGCTTGCTGCTCCTCTTTGGAGGCAAGAAAAACGCCAACGCCGGCAACGCTTTCAACCAGCCCTTTTTGGCGGAGCGTGTCCAGCAACGCTACATTCTCTTCGTGAACAGCCAGCGCATCATTCAGCTGCTTCCCTTCGGCCACAAAGTAGATAACCTCCCGGTCTTCTTTTTCCACCGATTGCAGCATGTCGCGCATATCCTCTCGCTGTTGCTCGGTCATGTAGTTGATTTTGTTCATGTCTGCCTCAAAGGTTGTGAAGCGGCTCAGGTAGAGAAGCGGGACGGTCAAAAGCAGTACGGTCAGCACAATCCATTTTTTTGTTTCGGGCGCGAAAGAGGCTAACCGCTCAAAGGGCAAATGCTTTGGGCGGATGCTTGCCGCGTCGGGCTTTACAATGTGCGGCAGGCAAATGAGCACAAACAGGATTGTGCCCGCCAGCAGCAGCGAGCCGAATAGCCCCAAATCGCGCATGGCGTCGGAGCCAAGAAATACCAAGCTGAGAAAGGCGCCCACAGTGGTTATGTTCCCAATCAGCAGGGGCGGGATAATTTCCTTGAGCGCCTGCCGTGTGTCGCGCTGCCGCTTGAGGTGATCGACAAGGTGAAGCGGGTAGTTGACGGCAATGCCGATAAATACGGAGCTTACGCCTACGGCAATGGTGGAAATGCTATCCTTGAAGACGGACAGCAGCGACAGGGCAAATAGCCACCCGAACAAGATTGAGGCAAAAATGAAAATAATATTGCGCCCGCTGCGGAAAAAGTAAATCAGCAGGATGAGTATCAGCGCTACCGCCAGCAAAATTGCCAACGCGCCGTCTTTTTTTATCTGGCTGGCGTTGGTTACGGCAATTGTCGGCGCGCCGAGGCAGGTGATTTTTACGTCGGGGAAGTCTGCCCCTACGCGCAGCATGATTTCGCTTACCATGCGCAGGAGCTCGGTGTTGCCTTCGGTTTCGCTGGAGCCGTAGGGCGACGTTAGAACTACCATGCCTTTGCGCCCGTTGTCGGAGAAAAGGTAGCCATCTACCAGCTCTTCGCGGTCGCCCGCCTGAAAATCTTTCAGCTTCAGCAGCAATGGCGAAAAGAGGTGGAGCGGGTCTGCCGCAATGCTCTGCCTTATTGTGCTTCCCGTTGGGAGCATCAAAAGCCGCTTGTTTTCCCTTACTTGAGATGATATAAAATCTTCCGAGAGCAGCGTATCCATGCGGTTGTAGTCGGCTTCGGTAAGAAAGTAGGGGACATTTTGCCGAATAAACTCCATCACCTCCAGCATACGGCTTTCGTCCACCTGCGCAACAACATCGGAGATAGTATGCAGGCTGTCGCGCTCCTGTAGCAACAGCGCAAAGCGGTCGATTGCTTCTATGAGGCGTTCCGTGTTGCGCTGGGTAGAATCTTTCATCGAAAAGTTAACCAATATTTTACCGGAGCCGCCAATTTGCCGGTAAACGGTATTAATACGCTCGTTGGCCTTGTTGTTCGGTAAAAAATCGGCAACATCCTCCCTGTACTTTATGCGCAATACGGAGAAAATCATTCCGGCTATTAGCACAGCTAACAACCCGAACAACAATTTTCGGCGGGAACAAAAGTAGTCGTATATGGCAATAAAGAATCGAGTCATATTTTAAGTAGTGAGCGGATTAGCCTCGACGGATAACCGTAAACAATAGCCTGAAAAACAAAAAACGTATTCAACACGCTGATGCGTAAAAAGTCGATACCGGGTCTAAAATGGCTTACCCGCTCTCCGGCGGGCGGGTAGTGCGCCTGTATCGGCACGGGAATTTGCGCTACATTTCGCCACGCGAGGCGAACCAGCAGCTCCAGCTCGGCCTCGTAGCGCGAGGTAAACGCCCTCATGCCTTTCATGCGGGCAAGCGGGTAGAGCCTGAATCCGGTTTGCGTATCGGGCAACCGTACCCCCGTTTGCACGGTGAACCAAAAATTTGAAAATTTGTTGGCAAAGATATTTTTTTGCGGCATGTTCTTTTGGCTAAGCGCACGGCTGCCGATGACCATAGCGCCCGGATGCGCCTTTGCCGCCGCCACAAACAGCGGCAAATCGTCGGCAAAGTGCTGCCCGTCGGAGTCCATGCTGACGGCATACGCGTATCCCAACATCTCTGCCCTGTCGAAGCCCTGCCCAAGCGCGTAGCCCTTGCCCCTGTTTTGCGGGTACGAAATCACCTCTACCCGCGCCCTGTAGCGCTCCAGAACGTCGCCGGTATGGTCGGTAGAGCCGTCGTTGACCACAACCACCGACGAGGTGTAGCGCAAAACGTCATCGAGCGCCTTTGCCAAAAACTGCCCGTTGTTGTAGGTGGGGATAATTACGCACATCCCCAGCCTTTTCATTTCGTTTTCGAGAAGCGGCGTCATTGTACGGCTGTTGCTAAGCTCAGCTTGGCGAATTGCGTCGCGCCGCTGTACACCACAACCGAAAACCGGTATCCGTTTTCGGCAGGGATAATTTTAGAAAACGCCACCCGAATATCCCCATAAATCGTTGGGTTTATTACGGACAAAAACTTTACGTTCGCTATTTTGTTCAAAAAAAGCGTCTTTTTCACCCTGCGCTCCATCAGCTCCTTGCAGAGCTGAACGATGCAAACGCCCGGCGTAATGGGGTTGCCCGGAAAGTGGGCGCGGTAAATAAAGTGCTCTTTGTTGAGCGAAATCAGATACTCAAACTCCGTATCGCCGCCGGTTTCCTGCACTACCTTGTAAAAATCATCTGCTAATTTCATGCGGATGTAATTGTTTTTTAGCCTGCCGTATGTAACCCGTACGCCATGCTCACCTCTTGGACAACGCTATAAGCCAATGGGTTGAAATAAATATGTCATGTTTCGCTTTTCATTTTTCAGCAGAAGCGCTCCCTCAGGCAAGCGCTGCAAACTTTTTCCTCGTTTATGCTGCGTTGCCCCCCAGAGCAGAAAGTAGAAATCGCCTTCAATCGTTTTGCGAATGTACCACTTGTTGAGCATTGCAGCGGTATTGCTCAACGTGCATCTTTTTTTTGAGGCGGCAAAGTCAAATGCTTTAACGCCAAATTCATTCATCAGGCTTCCGCGCCACTCCCCGTCCATGTGCTTGAGAATCATTACGCCCGTTACTGTTCTCCGGTTTGTCGTTATCTGCACATGGTACTGCGACGTTTTTTCTGTGCTAAATATCAGGCTACTCGTCGGCGCTTCTGCCGGAGCATTGCGGAAGGAGGCACACGAGGCAAACAGCAGCGCCCACACGCTAATCAATGCTGAACTTACTATCTGCAATTTCTTCATTGAATCGTTTGTTTAGCAGCTGAATAATTGTTACATCTCCGCCCGGCTCTTTCATTTCCACCTTGTCAACGGAGTAGTCTTTTATGCTGATTGTCAACTTGATATGCGAGAACGTTTGCTTCACTTCTTTTTGGAGTGGGGTAAGAACAACCTCTCGGCGCTTTTCGCCCCAGTACAGGTCGGCTTTAAAATTTTTGCTGTCGGTCAGCCCGGCGCCGTTAATGCTGCTTGTCATTATGCTGATGATTCCCTGAAAGAGCTGGCTCGATTTTCCGTCAATCACGTTTTTGTTGCCTCCCGACTGTAGCAAAATTTTATGGTTGTTCATAATGAGCGTATAGGCGTACGGCGAAACGTACTCCCAGCGCACCCTGTTATCGTGCCGGTAGTACATCTTACCTTTCGACGCCATCTTTTCGCTAAGCATGGCTATCTCTTTTACTTGCTCAAAATCGCAGGTCAGGCTCTTCATTTTGCCCGACAGTGCGGCTATATTTTTCAGCATTGCCTGCTGTTGCTCGCCGGTGGCCGGCGCAACATCCTGCGCATTTACCCCCATACAGAAGCTCATGCAAGCTGCCGGAAGCAGGAAAAAACGTTTCATTTGCGTATAGTGATTAGCGAATTTCATAAATTTATTTTGCCATTAAAATCACGCCTGCCATTATCAGGACAAATCCGACCCAGCGAATGGCCGGCACGGCTTCGTGAAAAATAAAAATTGCCGCAAACATTCCAAAAAGATAGCAGATACTCGTCAGCGGGTAAACGACCGAAAGCTCGAAATTTTTTATAATATATAGCCACAGCGCCGTGCCCGTAAGCATACACAGCCCTGAGGCAAGCAGGCTCCAGTTGGATAGCAGCCCGCGAAAGAATGTTACCGTAAAGCCGAATTTGCCTATATGGCTCATGGCTATTTTCAAAAATACCTGTCCGGCGGCAAAAAACAGGCATTGTATCGTTGTCAGCAAAGCTATTTTCCACATGATGATAAAAGCGTAAGCGAATGATTTTTATTTTCGAACTGGTTGTAAAACAAAATATGCTTTACGCCGTGCTGCTCCTTGCCCTCCGAATCAATAAAAAAGCGAGCCGGAATACGCTGCTGATGGAGAAAAACGGACGAAGCGTACACGCCTAACCCGGGCGCAGTGTACGACTCTCCAAATATATGCTTGTAGCCAAGCAGCCGCTTGCCGGGAAATAATGCAGGGCAAACCTCTGCGTATATCTTGTCGTTTGAGGGTAATCCGTTTACGCCGGTCATTACGGCATCAATTTGCTCCATACGGCACTGCGCTTGTTGCAGAAGCTGCCGGAGTAGCAGCTGCAGCTCTTTTTCGTTCGGGCAGTACTGCATGGCTACGCCGCGCAAGCGGCAAAGGGGCGGTGATGTTGGCGCTGTGCCGAGCATCATGCTCACGGAGGTTTCGCCGCTAAACCCGTTCACCGCATGGCCTAAATACCCTATGCGCTTTAGCAGAATAAAGTAGCTTGGCGTCATTTCGTCGTGCGCTCCCACCAGCGCGGTCTGTATCCGGTTGCCTTCCAGCTGCACAAAAGCGTCGGCAAGCGCACACTCAAACGACACGCCCTTGTGGGCATAGGTCGAGTTATACCCTCGGCATCCCGCATCTATGGCGATGAGCGAGCTGATGGTGTTGTGCGTGGACTGCATAAAGTGGGTGGGTTGAAGAAACTCCTCCCCTTTGTACGTCAAGGCATCCAAAAAAAAGCCGGATTCTTCGATACACCCCAAGCCTGTTCCCGTGATAATAGCGTCGGGGTTGGCAATGCCTGTTGCCTCCCGTACCTGCCGCGCGGTGAGCATGGCGCGCTTTAGGATTTTTCCCAACCGCCGCGCCACATTCGGCGCAAAGTACAGCTTGTAGTCAGG
>JAITAP010000061.1 GCA_031284065.1 Prevotellaceae bacterium | reverse complement strand
CTCTCAGCTCCAGCACCGTTATCTCCGGAGAAATTCCCACGCGCCCCAGAAAGAATGGGATGAAGCCAAAACCTCGGTTGACGTAGAGGTAGCGACCGTTCTTTTCGTACAGCCCTGCCCAGTGAGGGTAAATCCACTGCACGGGGCTCCACTTGAACAGCGGCGTTTCTATCCCAAACTGAAAGCCATGCGTGTGCCCCGACAGGGTAAGGTGAACTTTTTCGGGGTAGAGGCTTACCTCCTTGTCCCAGTGGGACGGGTCGTGCGAAACGAGTATCTTAAACGCGCCCGAGTCAACGCCGCTGAGCGCTTTTTGCAGGTTGCCGTAAGCCGTAAAATGGGAGCTCATGCCAATATTCTGCACGCCTGCCAGCACAATTGCCTGCCCGTCCTTTTCTACGGTTACATTTTCGTCCAGCAACACCCGCAGCCCTATAGCCCGCTCCTGCTCAATCAGCGATTGCAGGTTGGCCGCTTTTGCCTCAACGCTCTCCCACTTGCCGTAGTCGCCGTAATCGTGGTTGCCCAGCGCCGCAAACTGGCCATACGGCGCTTTTACTTGCGCAAGGTACGAGGCCCACGGGCGCAGCTCGTTGGCGGTGTTGTTGACCATATCGCCCGAAAAAACGAACAGGTCGGCGCGCTGCTCATTCGCCAAGTCAATACCCCGTTGCACGTCCTTAGGCGACGAAAAGCTGCCTGCGTGAAAGTCGGACAGCTGCAAAATGCGGAAGCCGTCGAAGCTTTGCGGCAAATTGTCGAAGTAAACCACCTGCTCCCTCACGCGGTAATCGTACTTGCCCCACACCACGCCGTGCAGCATGGCGAGCAACACCACGCCGCCCAGCGACAGCGAGGCAACGCCTACCCACTTTGCACGGGGCAACGCTGCCG
This sequence comes from Prevotellaceae bacterium, assembly GCA_031284065.1. Classification (GTDB taxonomy): domain Bacteria; phylum Bacteroidota; class Bacteroidia; order Bacteroidales; family UBA932; genus JAITMY01. Next base: position 8,934 of record JAITAP010000061.1, on the reverse strand, counting down.
GCGATATGCTCAGGCTGTACCGCGCTGCCAGCGCAGCTCCGCGAACAACATCCTCAAGCAGCAGCGCCGTTACTATGGCTACCACCGGCGCTAAAAATATCATCAACGCGCTCATTGCCCAGCCCCCCACGCTCGCCATTTCTCCCGACTTTGCAATGAACGAAAGCGCCGCTACAGGCGCTACAACGCTCAACGTCATCAACACCCAGTACGCCACGCGCAGCCATACGGGAGCGCAGAGCGTGCGCAGCGACTGGTAGGCATACAAGTCTAATAGTAGCACCGCTGCAACAAGCAGAAGCGGCATGATTAAATTTACGCTGTGATTCATAGCTTCATGTTTTTATGGGGTACAAATGTTCAATAAAATTTACGGCTACTCATCAGATTATTCTACTAAAGCAAGGTATTTTCCGACAAATAGCCGAATTTTACCGACAAACAAAGCCCGCAAGGACTGAATTTGCAGGGCAGCGCCTTCCTTGTCCGACCTCTTGATTTGTGTGATTTTATAGAGCCTCCCATAAAATAATCAGCCAATCCAACCACCAACCGAATGGGCATTGACGGGCGACCGTTGTGTCCGGTTTTTATGCCGCAAATATAGTGAGAGGCTGTTTAGTCGTTTTTTAGTAAGGTAGTGAGGTTGGAAAATGTACTACTGAGGTTGTTCTGTTATTAAAATTAGGTGGAAATGACGGGGCTGCGCTCGGAATGACGGCGTTAACAGGATGGAAAAGCTGATATGTTGAAGCGATATTTGTCCATATAAAGTAATTTTGTACCTTTGCGCTTTAACCATTCTATCAAAAAAACAATAAAATGAACATTAAACCTGTACTCTGCCTCTTTAGCAGCATCGGAGCGCCCGAAATAATTATTATTGCCCTGGTGGTGCTACTGTTTTTCGGCGGGAAAAAAATCCCCGAGCTCATGCGCGGCTTGGGCAAAGGCGTACGCAGCTTCAAAGAGGGCGTGAAGGATATGGAAAGCGAGGTTAAGAAGAACATCAACGGCGACGAAAAGGCGCTAAGGGAGGAGTAGCGAGGCATGAGCAAACATCGAGATGGTGATGATAATGATGACGCCGCTGACGGCGTAGCGCCTGCGCAGCGCGAAATGACATTCTGGGAACATCTCGAAGATCTGCGGTGGGTGCTGCTGCGCTCAACAATTGTGGTGGCGGCGTGCACTGTGCTGATGTTCTTCAACAAGGAGCGGCTGACCCAAATCATTTTTGCTCCGCAAAGCTCCGACTTTATCGTGTATCGCGCCATGTGCAGCCTGGCCGCAGCGGTGCACTTTGCCGACCTCTGCCCCGACGAATTTTCGGTGGAGCTGCTCAACACGCGGTTGGCCTCGCCCTTTTTTACGCACATGACCTCGTCGCTGTACGCGGGGTTGCTGCTTTCGCTTCCGGTGGTTATCATCATGCTGTGGCGGTTTATTGCCCCTGCGCTTTACCCGCGCGAGCGCAGGCGCGGCATTCCGCTTATCTTGTCGTGCATTGTGCTGTTCATGTCGGGCGTGTTGCTGGGGTACTTTCTCGTTTTTCCGCTTGCCTTTCGCTTTCTGGGTCTCTACCAGTTCGGCGCAAACGTTATCAACCGCATAGACTTAGGCTCGTACATGAACATTTTTTACACCACGCTGCTGTCTATGGGGCTGGTTTTTGAAATGCCGATGCTGGCTTACACGCTATCGCGCATTGGTATCATCAGCAAAGAAATGTTGAGAAAATACCGGCGGCACGCCGTAGTGGTGATTCTGGTAGTTGGCGCTGTCATCACGCCCACCTCCGACCCGTTCACGCTCATGCTGGTCAGCGTGCCCATGTACCTGCTCTACGAGCTGAGCATATCCGTTACGAAGCGCAAGGCGGCAGAGGCGTGAGGCTGTTGCGCCTGCCGCTACTCTTTTATTTCCACGTAGGTAATTTTCAGCTGCGGCTTTTTGTCCGTATTATTTATCAGCACGCTGCGGGCGTCTGAGGTGTAGCCGTAGGGTATGATCATCATTGGCGATATTGCGCTGCCCTTCACAACGCTGTTGAAGTAGTGGGTAAGGTTGAGCGAGTACTGCATCAGCGAGCGGTTGAGCGCCCCGTCGAAGCTGGAGCTAAAGCTTCCGTCCGAAGCGTACATATCCCATATTGCCGCGTACTTCCCGTTTGTCCTGCTGCTCGACTCCACAATACATTGCAGCTGCGTTGCGTAAGCGTCCACCTTTGCGTAGTCGTTTTCGTCCTGCACGTGGAGCGCCAGCTCTGCGCGGTTTATGGCGTAATTTCTCTTTCCCGTGCCGGTTCCCGTCCACGCGGCCACAGAATCCTGATTTATGGTCAGCTGCATAGCTACTCCCAGCAAGCCTTGCGCGTAAAGCGTATCGGTAGCGCCCTTAAGGTGGTCGTCGTTTTTGTGCTCAAAAACGTTGAAGCGGGGCGTGGTGTTAAAAGCGTGAAAGGTAAACGACGTAACGCTGTCTTTTGTATTGCCGTCGTCGGCGGTGTCCGGGTAGTGGTAGTAGGCCACAACTGCGCTGGAGGCGTAGGCGTAGGAGGACATGTTGTTCACAAAGCTTACGGATTTCATGCAGCCGCCGCTATTGTCGTCCACCTTTACGTACAACCCTTTGAAGTAGGTCAGGAAAGAGTCTGCGCTGATCGTGTGGCTAAACAGCCGGTTGAACAGCCCCGCGTCATCTTTCAGCTTCACGCGCGTCATGGCGCTTTCGGAGGTGATGCTGCCGCTGCCGTTTTCATCCGTCAGGTTGACTTTTTTGGAGAAATTTTCGGCAACTTCCGGCGTTCCGTAGTACACGCTGTCGATGCTAAGGTCGGCGCGGAGCTCGTACACCTCAACTTTCATTGGCGTGTTGTCGCTTCCGTAGGTGGATGAAAAGCCAAGTATGAGGCACACGGAGTCGAATCCGGTAACGCCATCCTCAAACGCGAAAGAGTAGGAGGCGGGTAAAAGCTGCGCCACAAATCCGGCGGAAGTTTTGCCCAGACGGGGGTCGTCCATGCGCCCCAGCATTGCCGTGCTAAAGCTGCTCGTCGGCATGGAGTCAATCGCAACGGTTTCCATGGTAAAAAAACCTGTGGCGTCGCACACCTGCACTTGCAGCTCTTGGTTTGGGGGTAAAAAGTCTTCGCCCAGATTCTTGTCAACCTCCGTGCAGGCCTGGGCGAGAAGCAAGTGCAGCAACGCCAATACGGGTATGGCGGCCTTATTTTTTTGAAAAAATCTTGTCATAAAAATTCATGTAAGTTTCTACGTACTGCTCTTCGTGGTAGGGCAGCACAGGGATTTTTAGCGTTTTAATGTACTTTTGCAGCTCCGGATGAATGTGTCTGCTACCGATAACCACGCCGTCGGAGTACGATATGGCAAATTTCATCAGGTTAACGTAATTCACTTTGGAAAGCGCCTCTACCTCTTTGGCTTTTACGCCGTCGAGCAGCACTTTTTTGTGGAAGTGCGAGTCAAAAAAAGCGTCGAAGCTTTCGTTGTACACGGAAATCACCACCTTTGCCTTTGCAAAGAGCGGGTCGTCGTGGAACGCTTTTTTTACAAACAGCGGCGTAATCATTGAGAACCAGCCGTGGCAGTGCACTATTTCCGGCTGCCAGCGCAGCTTTTTGATGGTTTCGAGCGTGCCGCGGGCAAAGAAAATCATGCGCTCATCGTTGTCGCCAAAAAACGCGCCGCCTTCGTCGAACTGCATTTCTTTCCGCTTAAAGTAGTCTTCGTTGTCAATAAGGTACACCTGCATACGCGCCGTCGGTATGGAGGCTACCTTGATGATAAGCGGGTGGTCGGTGTTGCTAATGATAAGGTTCATCCCCGACAGGCGAATGACCTCATGCAGCTGGTTGCGCCGCTCGCTGATACAACCGTAGCGCGGCATAAAAGAACGTATTTCGTTACCTTGTTCCTGAATAGCCTGCGGCAGATAGCGCGAAATCTTGGATATTTCGGTTTCTGACACGTACGGCATCATTTCCTGATTAACGAATAATATTTTTCGACCATTTGCCATTTTTGTGGAGATACGCTAATGAAATAACTGCAAAGATACTAAATTATTTAGAGCAAGCAAAAAAATCGTATATTTGCAAACCCAAATCGGGGTAAATTATACATTATTATTCGATGACAATAAAGCAAAAAGACATACTGCATTTTTTTGCTGTAGCGGCAGGTGCAGCGGCGCTTTTCCTGCTGGCAAACGTTTTTCACCTGCGCCTCGACCTCACCGCCGACAAACGCTACACGCTATCCGAAGCTACCAAAGACGCGCTGGGCCGGCAATCGTCCGTTATATACATCAAGGTTTATCTGGAGGGCGAAATGCCTGTGGGGATGCGCCCGCTGCAACGCGCCGTGAAGGATATGCTCGACGATATGCAGGCGTACTCCGGCGAACGCTTGCAGTACGAGTTTGTGAAGCCCGCCGCAGGCAGGCAAAAGGAAGCCTTTTACAGAGACCTGCTCCGTAAAGGCTTGCTGCCATACACGGTGCAGGAAGAAAATACGGAGGGCGGCGTTACGCAAATAGACCTCTTCCCCGGCGCTATCGTGAGCCTCAACGGCAGGCAGCGGGGGGTGAACTTTTTGCAGGTAAACCGAAATATCTCCACCGAAGAAAATATCAATAACGCCATACAAAACCTCGAGTACATCTTCATCAGCGCCGTTGAGGAGCTGGGGCGAAAGGAGCTCGAAAAAATTGCCTTCATCGACGGGCACGGCGAGCTGAGCGCCGCTCAGGTGGCGGATATGGCGCAGGAGCTGTCGGCGTACTACAAGGTGAGCCGCATTACGCTGAGCGGCGACGTGAACGCGCTCAACGGTTACGCGCTGGCGGTGGTAGCCAAGCCCTCCAAGTCGTGGAGCGAAGCCGACAAGCTGGTTGTTGACCAGTACATCATGCGCGGCGGAAAGGTGGCGTGGTTTATTGACCCGGTAATGGTGCACGAGGATAGCCTGGCCAACGGCCACATGACCTTTGGCATCATCAACGACCATAACCTGAACGACATGCTGTTTCGCTACGGCGTGCGCATCAACGCCAACGTGGTGCAGGACTTGCAGTGCGCCCTGATTCCGGTAAACGTTGCCCCGGCCGGCATGCCTGCCAAGTTTTCGCCCCTGCCGTGGACGTACTACCCGCTGCTGTTTCCCTCGCCGGACAACCCCATATCGCGCAACCTGAACGTGGTGAAAACCGAGTTTCCCGGCACCGTCGATACGCTGCCGGGCGCAGGCGTGGGCAAGCAAACGTTGCTGTCCACATCGCCGCGCTCGTTTGTCAAAGGCGCGCCGTTTTACGTGGGCTTGGAGCAGGTTATGGATAACATTGATACGCGCCTTTACAGCAAAGGCGCTCTTCCTGTGGCGGTGCTTCTACAGGGTGAATTTTCTTCCATTTTTCAGCGCCGGATTTTGTCGTCGTACAACAATGGTCGCCCCTTCAGCTTTGCCGCCAAGAGCGTGCGCACGGCGCAAGTGGTAGTGGCAGACGGCGACGTTATCCGCAACGACGTAACGGCAAACGGCAGCGCCCTGCCGCTGGGCTACGACCGCTACACCCGACAGGCGCTTTACGGCAACAAGGAGTTTGTGAAAAACGTAGTCGCCTACCTCCTCGACGATAGCGGGCTGATTTCGCTGCGCGGAAAAGTGGTCGCCATGCGCCTGCTCGACCGCGCCCGCGTGGTGCGGGAGCGCAGCGCGTGGATTATTGCCAACACGGTAGCGCCGCTTGTGCTGCTGACGCTTGGCGGAGTGGCGTTTGTCTTACGGCGAAAAAGGAAGTACGGAAAAAGGATTTAATAATTTTACAGAATTGCAGAATCTTCAAAATTTACATGCCGTTAATTCTGTAATTCGAAAAATTTGAGTAATAATTGCATGGACGACGGAAAAATGCTGCCGCTGGTGGAGGATTTTTACACCATACAGGGCGAGGGTTTTCACGTGGGGAAGCCTGCCTACTTTATTCGCATAGGCGGCTGCGACGTGGGCTGCCGCTGGTGCGACGCAAAAATGACGTGGAACGTCAAAAATTTTCCGCTCGTTCCGGTTGAAGAAGTTGCCGCGCGGGCAGCGTCGCTTCCGGCGCAGGCGGTGGTGGTAACCGGCGGCGAACCGCTCTCCTGCAACCTCGACGCGCTTTGCCGCCTCCTGAAGGAAAAAGGGCTGCAAACATTTCTGGAGACCTCCGGCTCGCAGCCGCTTTCGGGCGTGTGGGATTGGATTTGCCTTTCGCCAAAGCCCAAGCAACACCCTTTGCCCGAAATTTTTGCAAAGGCAAACGAGCTGAAAATAATTGTGGAGAACGAGCAGGATTTGCGCTGGGCAGAGGAAACCGCCGCAAGAGTAGCGGCCTCCTGCCGCCTCTTTTTGCAGCCCGAGTGGAGCAGGCACAAGCAGGTTGTAGCAACCATTGTGGAGTACGCCAAGCAACACCCGCGCTGGCGCATCTCCATTCAGGCGCATAAGTTTATGAATGTGCCGTAGCAAACAAAAAAACAAAATTTTTGATATGAACATCCAAAGCGTAAAGTTCGATTGCCGACACTTCAAGGGGCATGTTCCTTGTAAGCCGAATAAGCAGCGCGGTTACATGTGCGGTACGTGCTCCGCATACGCGCCGGTTGACAAGCGGATTTTGATTATCAAGCTGGGCGCTATCGGCGACGTTATCCGCACCACTCCGCTTGTGTTGAGGTACCGTGCGCTGTACCCCAACTGCCACATCACGTGGCTCACCCATTCGCCGGAAGTGCTGCCTAAGGATAGCATTGATGAGATTTTGCGCTTCGATTTCGCGGCGGCATACGGCGTGCTGCACCGCCAGCTTGACATTGCCATCAACTTGGACAAAGAAGTAGAGGCGTGTTCGCTGCTTGCCGACGTAAACGCCAAAGAAAAATATGGCTACACGTGGCGCAACCACCGTATTGCGGCGGCAACGCCGGCAGCCGAGCATAAGCTGCTTACGGGTTTTTTTGACGATTTGTCGAAGCAAAACACGAAGCACTACATGGACGAAATATTTGAAATTTGCCACCAAAAGTTCAACGACGAGCCATACCTGCTAAACTTTAACGAAAACTTGGTTGAGCGTTTTGCATACGTAAAGCGGCAAGCGCAGGGTAAAAAAATCGTGGGGCTCAACACCGGTTGCGGCGGACGCTGGAAAACGAGGCTGTGGCCGCAGGACTACTGGATTTCGCTGGTTAAAATTTTGCAAAAGCAGGGATGCTACCCCGTGCTGCTTGGCGGCAAGGCCGAGCACGAGGCTAACGCAGCCATGGCAGAGAAATCGGGAGCGTTGTACCCCGGACATTTTTCACTCGAAGAATTTATTGCGCTCACCTCATGCTGCGACGCGGTTGTTACGCAAGTTTCCATGATGATGCACATTGCTACTGCGCTGCAAAAGCCAATGGTGCTAATGAACAATATTTTCAACGCAAGCGAATTTTACCTATACCGTCGGGGCGTGATTGTGCAGCCCGCCACCGGTTGCGATTGCTTTTACGGCGCTACCTGCGCGCGCGCGCGCAGCTGCATGTTAGATATTGCGCCGCAAGCCGTTGTTGATGGGTTAAACCAAGTATTACCATAAAAATGAAAATTGCTTATCTATCCACTTTTTACCCTTACCGCGGCGGCATTGCCCAGTTCAACGCCTCGCTGCTCAGCGCCTTTGGGCGACAGGCGGAGGTTCGGGCTTACACCTTCACGCGGCAATACCCCAAGCTGCTTTTTCCGGGAAAAACGCAGTACGTTACCCCCGATGATAATGCTACGCCCGTTGACGCTGTGCGGGTGCTGGATACGATAAATCCGTTTTCGTACCATGCAGCGGCGCAAAAAATAGCGGCATTTGCCCCCGATGTGCTGGTAATGAAGTACTGGGTGTCGTTCCTTGCGCCGTCGTTGGGCTACGTTGCCGGACGCCTGAAAAAGCGGGCGAAGGTAATTACTGTTCTGGATAACGCTATCCCGCACGAGCAACGGTTTTTTGACAAGGCTTTTACGCAATACTTCCTGAATCGCAGCAGCGGCTTTGCCGTGATGAGCGAAGCCGTAAAGCGCGATTTGCTCGCGCTAAAGCCCGACGCAAAGTTCATCTACAAGCCGCACCCTCTCTACAACCACTTTGGGCAGGCAATGCCCAAGGCGCAGGCACGGGCAAAGCTGGGCTTGCACCCCGATAAAAAAACCCTGCTCTTCTTTGGGCTTATCCGCGACTACAAGGGGCTGGACTTGCTCATTGAGGCGTTTGGGATGCTCCCGCCGGAGTACCAGCTGCTCATTGCGGGCGAGCCCTACGGTAGCTTCGAAAAGTACCGTGCACAGATAGCCGCCCTGCCCAACGCGCAGGACGTGCACACGGAGGCGCGGTACATCGGCGATGCGGAGGTGCCGCTGTTTTTCTCGGCCGCCGACGCCTGCGTGCTCCCCTACCGCTCGGCAACGCAAAGCGGCATAACCTCCATTGCCTACCACTTTAACCTGCCCATGATTGCCACCGACGTAGGCGGGCTAAAGGAAGTCATTGCAGACAACGAAACGGGCATTATCGTTACGCAACCCGACGCAAGCGGAATAGCAAAAGGAGTAGCCCGTTTTTTTGAGCAGGGAAACATCGAAAAATTTACGGCAAGCATTGGCAGGCTCAAGCGCGACCTTTCGTGGGAATCATTCGCGCAAGCCATTGTTGACTTTAGCCAAGCGCTGTAAGCAACAGCGCAAAGAGTTTGCGGGAGTTAAAGTGTAAAATTATTTTGGCGCATAATTCTTATAATTGTATCTTTTTGTATCTTTGCACCGCAAATTGGTCTCATAGCTCAGCTGGATAGAGCAACAGATTTCTAATCTGTGGGTCGGGGGTTCGAATCCCTCTGGGATCACCGGC
>JAITAP010000019.1 GCA_031284065.1 Prevotellaceae bacterium | reverse complement strand
GCGCCTGAAGCTCGCCCGAAACCTCCTCTCCGATGACGGCGTGATTTTTATCTCCATTGACGATAACGAACAGGCAAACCTCAAGCTGCTCTGCGATGAGGTGTTTGGAGAGGAGAATTTTATATCCAATATTTGCGTCAAATCAAGAGCATCTGTCTCCAATGATAAAATAATCTCACCTAACCACAATTTTATTTTATTGTATGCAAAAAATCAAGAGAAAATTTTTGAAAAGAGAGAATTTTTTGGAGTTGAAAAAAGTCTGATGGGGTTTAATTTAATTGATGAAAAAGGTAAATATAAATTAGTTCCCGTTGATGGTCCAGGAGGTGCAAAAAAGGGTAATCCATACTATACATTTTTAGGAGTTAAGGGGTATTGGCGCTTTTCCAAAAAAACAATGGAAGAAAAATATAAAAAGGGATTAATAGTCAGAATAGCAAATGGACTGCAACAAAAATATTATAAGGAAACTGCTGCAGAATCAAAACAGACTGTAACAAGTTGGTGGGACAATAAATTCTATACTTCTGAGGCAACTCGCAAATTGAATGAGTTATTAGGTGACGGAATATTTGATACACCAAAACCCATTGAACTGATAAAAAGAATTTTACAACTATCTATTAGTAATTCTCCCCTCATTCTCGACTTTTTCGCCGGCTCCGGCACTACCGCCCACGCCGTGATGCAGCTCAACGCCGAAGACGGCGGCAACCGAAAGTGGATTTGCGTACAATTAGACGAAAAATGCGATGAAAAGAGCGAAGCGTATAAAGCGGGCTACAAAACCATTGATGAAATAAGCAGGGAGAGAATAAGAAGAGCGGCCAAACAACTCTGTCCGCAGATTCCGCAGGCAAATACAAAATTGTTTGATGTAAATAATCTGCGTGAATCAGCGGATTTGGGTTTTAGGGCGCTGAAAGTGGATGATGACAACTTCAAAGCCGTGCGCCGTCCGCTTGGCGAAATAGAACAGATGTCGCTCGCATTTGACGTGGATAATATCAAAAAAGACCGCACGCCGCTTGACCTGCTCTTTGGCTGCCTTACAGCAATGGCTTTAGAGCTAAATCGTCCATTGAAAACACGCGCTATTGGCGAAACGGATATTTTCCTATACGACTACGCTGATGAGGGCAACGGAGTTGTTGCCTGCTTTGCCGACAGCGTGCCGGAAGAGGTGGCTAAGGAGATAGCCAAGCTCAAACCGCTGACCGCCCTTTTCAAAGACAGCAGCTTTGCCACCTCCGTCGATAAGGTAAACTTGTATGAACATTTTCGTATAGTAAGTCCTGAAACGAAAGTGAGGGTCATATAATCCGCTGATTACACAAATTAAACAAATTACGCTGATTCATGCTGATTAAAATATTAAGACATGAGCCATTTACATGAAAAAGAAACATATCAAATCATAGGAGCGGCAATGGAAGTTCATAAGGAGCTCGGGGGCAGTTTCTTGGAAGCTGTGTACCGGGAGGCGCTCGAAAGAGAGTTTTTAATACGCAATATTCCTTACGTAAGAGAGCAACAGCTGAACATTTACTACAAAGAAAATCGATTGTCAAAGTTTTATATTGCAGATTTTGTATGCTTTGACCGCATTATTGTTGAGCTAAAAGCGCTGCCTGCGCTTACAAATGACAACATGGCTCAAGCTATAAATTACCTGAAGGCTACAGATAGCGAAATTGGCTTGCTTGTCAACTTTGGAAAAAGCAGCTTGGAGTATAAACGTTTAATTTTTGAGAGTAAAAAACATGCCAAGTAATACCAATGAGCATCAAAAAAATCAGCGTAGCCTGTGCAACCTGCGGATAAAATTTAAGCATCAGCAATTTCAGGCCGACGCCTGCAATGCGATATGCGATGTTTTTGCAGGGCAACCCAATGCGCAAAGAAAGTTCTCTATAGATAACGGCAATGCGCAAGAATTAGTTGAACACATTGGCTGCGCCAACCCGGAAATAAGTCTTGCCCGCGCCGAGCTCTTGAAAAACTTGCAGGAAGTTCAGAAGCAGCACAGTATTATCCCTTCCCAACAGTTGGAGCCGCTGAAAACAAAACGGAACGACAACATACTATCTGTTCCAACGTTTACCATAGAAATGGAAACCGGTACGGGCAAAACGTACACCTACATAAAAACAATGTATGAGCTTAACCAGCGCTATGGCTGGAGTAAGTTTATTGTCGTGACGCCAAGCATAGCTATTCGCGAAGGTGTGCTGAAATCGTTTCAAATCACCGAAGAACATTTTGCCGAAGAATACGGGAAAAAGTGCCGTTTTTTTCTCTACAATTCAAGCCGATTGACCGATTTGGAAATGTTTTCCTCCGATGCGGGAATTAACGCAATGATTATCAACACGCAGGCGTTTAATGCACGCGGAGCGGATGCGAAGAGAATATATATGAAGCTGGACAGCTTTCGCTCGCGCCGCCCGATTGACGTAATTGCAGCCGTCAACCCGATTTTGATTATTGACGAACCACAAAGCGTTTTGGGTACAGAAAAGGACAAAAATGTAACACGCGAAGCTATCGGCAATTTTAATCCGCTTTTTTGTATCAACTATTCGGCGACGCATCGCGAAAACTTCAATATGGCTTACCGTCTCGACGCCATTGACGCCTACCAAAAGCAGCTGGTAAAAAAAATCACGGTAAAGGGAATCAACATTGTCGGCACAACCGCCACGAACGGCTACCTGTACCTGCAAAAAATCAATGTTTACCCGGGAAAGCAGCCGGATGCGGATATTGTAATTGAATGTAACCAAAAGACCTCAGCAAGCATAAAGAAATCCGTAAAACGCCTAAAAAAAGGGGACAATATCTATTCTTACTCCGGCGGGCTGGAGGCGTATAAAAACGGCCTCACCATATCGTCTATTGACGCTCGCAGCGGCGAGGTGGAATTTACCAACGGGCTGAAGCTGTCTGTGGGAGAGTGTGTCGGCGACGCCAGCGAAGGCGATCTGCGCCGAATACAAATCCGCGAAACCATTGCCTCACATATAGAAAGAGAGCGTGAACTTTTCAAAAAAGGAATTAAGGTTCTGTCGCTCTTTTTTATTGATGAGGTGGCAAAATACAAGTATTACGACGATACAGGCGAGCAGGCGGGGCCTTATGCCGAACTTTTTGAGGAAGAATACGAAATGGCAGTAGAACATCTCTTTGAAACTCTACCGTTTGGCGAAGACAAGGAGTATCGCGCTTATCTGGAAAAATTATCAAGAGAAAAAATTCATGCCGGATATTTTTCCGTTGACAAAAAGGGGCACGCCGTGAATAGCGCCGTGAAGCGCGACGAAACCGAAAGCGATGATATTTCCGCCTACGATTTGATTATGAAAAACAAAGAGCGGCTGCTTTCGTTCGGCGAGCCGGTACGGTTTATATTCTCGCACTCTGCTTTGCGGGAAGGCTGGGATAATCCTAACGTATTCCAAATTTGCACCTTGCGAACCTCCAGCAGTGAAATAAAAAAGCGTCAGGAGGTAGGTCGCGGGCTTCGCCTCTCCGTCAACCATGACGGAGAGCGGCAAGATAGCGAAACGCTCGGCGCTCACGGCGTTCACGACGTAAATACCTTGACAGTCATTGCCAACGGAAGCTACGAAAATTTTGCCAAAGGCTTGCAAGACGAATTTTATGAGGTGATTAAAAACCGCCCGAAAGAAATTACCGAAAAGCTGTTTGAAAACGCTGTGGTAGTAGATGGTAAAGGTAATGAAAAACACCTTGACGGGCGAGATGCTTCCCGTATCTTCGTGAGGCTGGAAGATTCGGGCGTTGTTAAAGACGGACAGCTTACAGACGCTTTTCACCTGCTGGAATCGAAAAATCGAATTGCAAAAATAGCGGAAGTAATCGGTGAAGCCTATTCGCCATATACGGATGGAATAATTAAGCTCCTCGAAAGCGTTTATAATGGTAAGCGACAACCTCTTGTCAGCAATGCCCGCAACAATGCCATACTGTTTTTAGATAAGGAAAAATACAGCAGCAAGCAATTCAAGGAATTATGGAACAGAATCAATGCAAAGAGTTTCTATGCAGTTGCTTTTGAAGAAGATGAATTAGTGGAAAAATGTATCGAATCATTAAATCGCAATTTATCGGTTACAGAACTGACAGCGCGCATAAAAAAGGGGAGCTTGCAGGCGACAAACAATGCCGTGTCAATGGTTAGCGAAACGCAAACAGAGTATAAGGTAGCAGAAGTTGCCAATAGCAACGTACAGTACGACTTGCTCGGCGAACTTGCCCTGCCAACCGGATTAACCCGCGTTTGCATCGGAAAAATCTTGCAGGGAATACACCCGCAGCGCTTCAGTAAATTCCGAGCCAACCCCGAAGAGTTTATACGCAATGCCATCAAGCTGATTGATGAGCAAAAGGCAAGTACCGTGATAGAGCATATTACCTACAACAAGCTTTCGGAGCAATGGAATGCCGCAGAAATTTTCATAGATAACAGCATTTCGGGAGAGTATGGCAAAAATGTAGCAGACGCAAAAAAACACCTCTACGACAAGCTCCGCTATGATTCGGCCGTAGAAAAGAAATTGGCCGATGAAATGGATATTTCCGAACAGATAGAGCTCTACGTAAAACTTCCGAGCGGTTTTTATATCAACACCCCAATGGGAAAATACAATCCCGATTGGGCTATTGTGCTGAAAGAAGGAGCAGTAAAACACATTTATTTTGTCGCCGAAAGCAAAGGCACGGTAGAAAGCTTGCAGCTTCGCGAGGTGGAAAGAGCAAAAATAGAATGTGCAAGGCGGCATTTTGCAGCTATCAGCAATGGCGAAGTAAAATACGACGTAGTGGACAGCTTCGAAAAATTGATGGAAAAAATAAAGAACTGAAAATTACAATATTTCCTTCACGTTCTGCGCACGACCGGTACTTCGTGGAGAAAATTGGGGTGAACGGGAGGATGGAGCTGGAGTGATAGCTGAGTGTGTAGATTTTTTGCTCAAAAATCGGGGTTGCCGGGCAAAAACACGCCGTGGTGCGCACGGGTACATTTACCATTTTCTACCGAGCGATTCATTTCTGCGGAATGAAAAAGCGCAAATGCCCTGCGAACAACGCACCCTCGTCCGTCATTCCGGCCGGCGTGCGCATGTAGAGACGCACGGCGTGCGTTTCACCGCGCAACGCGCCCACACGTCCGGAGGCTGGGTGGGAGGTTCCTCGCTGCGCTCGGAATGACGGCGGAACGGCGACAGCGGCGGGACGGCGACGGCGACGGCAGGACGGCGACGGGACGGGACGGGGATGAGGACGGCGGCGGCGGAGCGTTGGCGGCGTTAGCGCCATCCCGTTAGGGATGGAACGCTCGGTAGAAAATATCGTTCCCCTCACGAAATCGACATTCCGTAGGAATGGCTCCTAAACGTTCTTCGAGGGCATGCCCTCGAAGAACGTTTTTTTCCTGACTTTAAAGTTGCATTTGTTGGCTGAAATGACAAAGTACAGCTTACGGTGATTGGACGGCAAAGACTAAAAGGGCTACTCCACGTACAGCGCCAACCCTTTCAGGTACTCGCCTTCGGGATGGTAGATGCTCACGGGATGGTCTGGGGGCTGGGCAAGCCGGTGGAGTATGCGCACGTTACGCCTGCTGTCCAGCGCCGCCGAAAATATTGCGCTGCAAAACTGCTCCCTGCTCACCACCTGCGAACAGCTAAAGGTGAAAATAATGCTGCCCTGCGGCGCTCGCTTCAGGGCAAGCGCGTTCAGCCTGCGGTAGGCTTGCAGCGCGTTCCGGACAGCGCCTGTATGCTTGGCAAACGCCGGAGGGTCGAGCGCTATCACGTCGTACTTGCCGCCTGCGCTTTGCAGGAAGTCGAACCCGTCGGCAACGTGCGCCTCGTGCGGGGCTTGCTCGCCAAAGTTGAGCGCAACGTTCTTGCAGGCTTGCTCCACCGCGCGGGCGGAGCTGTCCACCGAGCACACGTGCGCCGCCCCGCCGCGCAGGGCATACGCCGAAAAGCCCCCCGTATAGCAAAATACGTTGAGCACGCTGCGCCCGCGGCAGTACTGCTCAAGGAGGCTGCGGTTGTCGCGCTGGTCAAGAAAAAAGCCCGTTTTTTGTCCGCCTTCCCAATCCACCTCAAACTTTATCCCGTTCTCCAGCGCAGGCTCTACCTGCTTTTCGCCCCACAGGTAGCCATCAGCTGCGCCCAAGTTCGCCTTAAAGGGCAGCGTCCCCGCGCTTTTGTCGTACACCGCCTTGAGGCTGCCGCCATAAACGCTGCGCAGCGCCTGCGCAAGCTCATGCCGCGCAAGGTACATGCCTGCGCTGTGCGCTTGCAGCACCGCTGTAGCGCCGTACACATCTACTATCAACCCCGGCAGCCCGTCGGCTTCGCCGTGCGCAAGGCGGTAGCAGGTGGTGTTTTCGGAAAGTACCGTCTTTTTGCGCAGGTTGTAGGCGTTTTGCAACGCTTGCCGCCAAAAGTCGGCGTTGATTTCTTGCGGCTCAAAGCTCAACATGCGCACGGCAATGCTGCCCACCTGCGCGTGACCTATCCCCAGCAGCTGCTCCGCAGCCGAGTACACTTCCACCACGTCGCCCTCTTCGGGGCGTCCGTCGGCGCGCTGTATCGCCCCCGAAAAGACCCACGGGTGGCGGCGCTGCAAGGCTTCTTCTTTTCCGGGTTTCAGAAAAATTTTCATCGAATTGTCGTTTTTACTAACTTTGGCAACGGCTCTATTTGGCTGCTTTCAGCATACCGCTACCACAGACTACTAAACAGGTTTTACTCCTTCAGCTTTCGCAATTTGGTTTAATGGATGACTTTGTTGCAACGAAAACTTGAGGAAAAAATTTAAATTCTGAATTGGCTGACGCCGTGTAAGTCCCGGAGCGGCTTTATCTACGGCAACCCGAACGCGGCAACCGTTGCGCACGAGCTGGCGCACGGGGCATTCAACTTGTACCACACCTTTAGCAACGAAAAATTTGT
>JAITAP010000208.1 GCA_031284065.1 Prevotellaceae bacterium | reverse complement strand
TATTGACGTTTAATAAGGCAGCATAATGGATAAAATACAATTATTTGAAAATCAAAAAATTCGCACTGTCTGGGATGCGGAAACAGAAGAATGGTATTTTTCTGTACAGGACATTGTGGCTGTATTAACAGAAAGTGTTGACGTCAAGCAATATATAAAAAAAATGTTGAGCCGTGATGCAGAATTGAAATCCAACTGGGGTACAATTTGTACCCTGATAGAAATGCAAGCGGCAGACGGCAAAAAACGTAAAATACGGGCAGCCACAATGCAAGGAATGTTCCGCATCATTCAGTCTATTCCTTCGCCCGTAGGGGCAACGCATGCGTTGCCCCTACGGAATTATCGTCAATTGTAGGTTCATATAAATCTGCTGTATCAAAACACGCACACCGTTTGGGATTTCAATTTGCATGGCAGCGCAATTATTATGAACACATTATCCGTAATCAAAATACGTATGAGCAAATTCCAGAATACATATTAAACAATCCTTTAAAATGGGATGCAGATAAATTTAATTCATTAGATATTAAAAATAACAATAATCAATGAAACAGTACGACATTGTAGCAGAAAACCCCGAATCGACCGTTGTAGCTGAATATCAAACGGAATACAAGCGGGCGGACAATTATCAGAGCGAGGCAGAACTCGAAAAAGAGTTTATCGTAACATTGCAGTCGCAGGGCTACGAGTATCTGCAAATTAAATCCGAAGCAAATTTAATCCAAAATCTGCGCGGTCAGCTGGAAAAATTGAACGATTACCGTTTTTCAGATAGAGAATGGGCGCAATTTTTCAAAATAAAAATTGCCAACCAAAACAGCGGCATTGAAGAAAAAACAACCATTATTCAAGAGGATTTTATCCAGCTGCTTACTTGCGACAACGGCGAAACAAAAAACATTTACCTGATTGACAAACAGAATATCCATAACAATTCATTGCAGGTAGTCAATCAGTACGCAACCGATAGCGGCACACATGCAAACCGCTACGATGTTACCGTTTTGGTAAACGGCTTGCCGCTCGTTCATATTGAACTCAAACGGCGCGGAGTTGATATAAAAGAAGCATTTAACCAAATCAACCGCTATCAGCGAGAATCGTTTTGGGCCGGTAGTGGGCTGTACGAATACATACAATTGTTCGTAATATCAAACGGCACATATACCAAATATTACAGCAACACTACGCGCAACCAGCACATAAAAGAAAGCGAAAGTAAACACGGAAAAACAAAGAAAACAAGCAACAGCTACGAATTTACCTCGTGGTGGGCGGACGCTAATAACCGACCAATAACCGATTTAGTCGGCTTTTCACGAACATTTTTTGCCAAACACTCTATTTTAAGTTTGCTTACAAAATACTGTGTTTTCACTTCCGATAAAATGCTGCTCGCCATGCGACCGTATCAAATCGTTGCCACCGAGCGCATTTTGGGGCGTATCAATGTTTCCGACAACTATAAGATATACGGCAAAATTGAAGGCGGCGGCTATATTTGGCATACTACCGGGAGCGGCAAAACGCTTACAAGCTTCAAGACGGCACAGCTTGCAAGCAAGCTGCATTGCATTGACAAAGTGCTTTTCGTGGTTGATAGAAAAGATTTGGACTATCAAACAATGAAAGAATACGACAAATTTGAGAATGGCGCGGCAAACAGCAACACAAGTACCGCCGTTTTAGCTAAACAGTTGAATGACTCAAACAGCAAGATTATAATTACCACGATTCAAAAGCTGTCGGTTTATATCAAAAAATACAAAAACGACGCGCAACACCAATCCGTAATTCGTAATTCGCATTTTGTAATTATTTTTGACGAGTGTCACCGATCGCAGTTTGGCGATATGCACACCGCTATCACAAAAGCATTTAAGAAATATCATATTTTTGGCTTTACAGGAACGCCGATTTTTGCCGAAAATTCCAACGCAGGCGGAAATCCAAACTTGAAAACTACCGAACAGGCATTTGGCGACAAGCTCCACACCTACACGATTGTTGACGCCATAACCGACAAAAATGTGTTGCCGTTTCGCATTGATTATGTAAGCACAATGCGAGAGCAGGAAAACATTGAAGACGCCGCCGTTTGGGATATTGACAGAGAAAAAGCATTGGCCTCGCCCGAAAGAATCACAAATATTGTAAAATATATTCGCGAACATTTTGACCAAAAAACCAAACGCAATTCATTCTATCAACTCAAAGAAAGGCGATTGGCAGGGTTCAATTCTGTTTTTGCAACCACGTCTATTGATGTTTGCAAGCTTTACTATAACGAATTTCAAAATCAGCAAAAAAATTTACCCGAAGCACAACGACTGAAAGTTGCCACCATTTTTTCTTATGGCGCAAACGATGAGCTGACAGAAGTAGATGGAGTAATGGATGAAAATTCCGAAGACACAAGCAAGCTGTCGGTAAGCCACCGCGATTTTCTTGAAAACGCTATTGCAGATTACAACGCAATGTTCAGAACCAATTACGATACTTCTTCCGACAAGTTTCAAAGCTACTACAAAGACGTATCGCAGCGAGTAAAAAACCGCGAAATTGATTTGCTCATTGTGGTAAATATGTTCCTGACGGGCTTTGACGCAACCACATTAAACACGCTTTGGGTGGACAAAAACCTGCGCCTGCACGGACTTTTGCAGGCATACAGCCGCACCAACCGCATATTGAACTCCATAAAAACCTTTGGAAATATCGTTTGTTTCCGCAATCTCGAAAAAGCCACCAACGAAAGTATCGCTCTTTTCGGCGACAAAGAGGCGGGCGGCATAGCGCTGCTCAAATCATACAAAGAATACTACGAGGGATACGAAACCGAAGACGGCAAAAAAATCAAAGGCTACGAAGAATTGATTGCCGAACTTTTGCAAAAATACCCAATTGGCGAGCAAATTATTGGCGAGCAAGAGCAAAAGGGGTTTATTAAACTTTACGGCGGTATTCTGAAGGTGAAAAATATCCTTTCTTCTTTTGACGAATTTGCAGGCAACGAAATTCTGTCGGAGCGCGATGTGCAGGACTATCACAGTCTGTATATCGACCTTTACAATGAATTTCGCAACAAAAACAAAGGCAGCAGCGAAAATGTGAACGATGATATTGTTTTTGAAATGGAGTTGATTAAACAGGTTGAAATCAATATCGACTACATTCTGGAACTCATTCGCAAATATCACGAAAGCCATTTGCAGGACAAGGAAATTGTTGTAACAATAGGCAAAGCAATAGATTCGAGCGTTGAACTTCGCAACAAAAAAGACCTTATTGAACAGTTTATTGCTTCGCTTACGCCCGAAACAAGCGTTGACGATGATTGGCGACAGTTCGTTTCCGAAAAGCAAAAAGAAGAATTAAACCGCATTATTGCAGACGAAAATCTGAACAGTGAAGAAACCGAAAAATTTGTAAAAAATGCTTTTCGTGACGGTTACATTCCCGAAATGGGCACGGCGATAACAAAGCTTTTGCCCCCGCTCAATCCCTTTGCTCCCAACAATCAATATGCTGCAAAGAAACAAGCGGTAATCGAAAAGCTGAAACTTTTCCTTGACCGTTTTGTAGGAATAGCAAGCAATGCAAATTAAAGATATTATATCCGGTTATGAGCTGTAAATTTGCATTGTGACGGATAAATGGCGAGTAAAACTTGCGTAATAACCCTATCCCTGAACTATCTTCTTTTCGATAAAACGTTCAAAAAGTTCGTTCCTGTAAGTACCGCCAATCGGAATTTCATGCTTCCCAATGATAACATCGTTATTATCCAGAGAGGAAACATGCTTTATATTGACAATATAAGACTTGCTTACCCTGACGAAAATGTTTTCGGGCAACCGGCTCTGTATGTTTTTCAAAGTGATTAACGTAATTACTTTCCGCTCCGCCGTATGGATAACCACATAGTCCCTTAATCCTTCAATAAAGAGGAGGTCATTGAAATGAACCTTAATGAACTTCCGGTCTGACTTTATAAAGATATAGTCATTCTCAACCGTTTCAATCCTGTTATGCCGGTCGCGGGCAAGCATTTCAAAGTAAGAACGCGCTTTTGATACCGCCTTTTGGAATCGAGCCAGCTTAACCGGCTTCACCAGATAATCAATAGCGTCCACTTCATAGCTGTCAAGAGCGTACTCGGCGTAAGCGGTTGTAAACACGACGAGCGTTTTACTGCCGATTGTTTTTGCAAATTCAATTCCGTTTGCTCCGGGCATCTGAATGTCGAGAAAAATCAAATCGACATTATTGTCGTCAAGAAAAGCAGCGGCAGACGAAGCGTCGCAAAACTCCCCGAGCATTTCCAAACCTTCCGTTTTGTTTATTAAAAGCTCAATCCCCTTGCGCGCCAAAGGTTCGTCATCTACTATGATACACCGCATAATTTTAATTGTAAGTTTACGTGATAGCTATTTTTACCCTTACTCATTTCCAGCGAGAAATTTTCGCCGTAAAGCAGCTCCAGCCTTCTTTTCACGTTGGCTAAGCCTATTCCCCCGGCTGTTTTACTGTTAGTGGAAATATCGGCGGGTATGGAATTTACGCAGGAAAACCATAACGCTTTTTCGACCGTTCGGAAAGTTACATGGACGTATGAGCTGCCTGTGCCTCCGGCGCTGTGTTTCATTGCGTTTTCAACAAACGGGATAAAAAGCATCGGCGGCACGAGCAGGTTGGGAATGGCGCTGTTGTTCGATATTGAAAATTCAAAGCGGTCTCTCCTTATTTTCTCCAGCTCCAGAAAGTCTGTCAGAAACCGAATATCGGAAGCCAAAAGTACGGCAGGACGGGCGCTGTCATACAGCTGGTAGCGCAACAAATCGCTCAGCATCAATACGACCTGCGACGCCTTTTCGGGGTCGGTGGCTATCAGCACATTGGTATTGTTCAGCGTGTTGAACAGGAAATGGGGCGTTATCTGATTTTTCAGCTGCTCCAGCTCCGATTGTATTGTGCTGTTTTCCAGCTCATAGATACGCGACTTGTCGATAATCCAGCGCTGAAACAGCTTAATCGCAGTAGAAGTTCCCAGAAACGAGCCGTAAATAAGCAGAAACGACAGGTATGCCTTCACATATCCACCAATGCCGAACGACAGATTATCTGTCTCTTGCATCACCTCCCTGTCGAACGACGAAAAACGGGACGACGCCAGAATAAACAGAAAAAATACCAAAAACAGCAACGTACTTATCAGGAAAACGGACAGAAAATAACGTCCGTAATTGTTCTTAAACAGTAAGCGGGGGACAAGGAAATAGAGATTCAGGTAGATAATTCCGATACAGACACAAAGAACGACCACGCCGAAAATCAGGAGCGTAGAGTCCGGCTCCATATTACCCGGAGGTGTTGGCGAATTGTTGTGCATCAGAAGAGCAAGAAAGAGAAACATCAGCAGATGTCTGTAAATCCGCTTTTTCGGATTGACTATAAAGTCCAGCAACCGGTTGTTTTCAAATATTTTATTTCTGTCTGTCATCTTTTATACATACGGCGCAAAGGTACATTTTTAGTTAATATGGCCTCCGATTTTTCGACCAAATGGCTCAGCCGCCCGACAAAACAGCTTCGATACTCGACGTCTTTGGCTTTTTACCATTGCATAAAACGCATCTCACACCGTTTGTAACCCCTTGTGTGTTTTCAAGTATGCGCTCTTTAGCTTCTTTCATAAAAATCCCGACCATTCGGGCGATAAAAGTCCGGATTGCTCTGGTACGAGCAAATGTTTTGGTATTTTTCATGAAAGAAAATTTGAGAAAAAAAATTCATACCTTTGCACACGTTATGCCGAGCGATTTTTTTCAGTTTAAGCAGTTTGCCATCAGGCAAAATTATTGCTCCATGAAGGTTGGTACCGACGGGGTGTTGCTGGGCGCATGGGTCAACGTCAACGCCGGACGGGCGCAACGGATGCTTGACGTGGGGTGCGGCACAGGGCTTATTGCCATCATGCTTGCGCAGCGCGCTCCCCTTGCGCAGGTTGACGCGGTGGAGGTGGAAGAAATGGCGTACCGGCAGGCTACGCAAAATGCGATTGACAGCGGATGGAAAAGCCGGCTACAGCTTTTTCACTGCGACTTCAACACGCTGGCGCAACGCTCCCCTACCCGCTACGACCTGATTGTTTCCAACCCGCCGTACTTCAAACGCTCGCTGCTGTCGCCCAACGAAAAGCGCAACGCCGCACGGCACGCCAACGAACTCACCCACGAAAACCTGATAAGCGGTAGCGCACGCCTGCTCGCAGAGCATGGGCGCTTGGCGGTAGCGCTGCCATACGTGGAGGGCAACGTGTTCATTGCGCTCGCCGCCAACGCCGGCTTGTACTGCGTGCGCAAGCTGAACGTTTCTACAAAAAGAGGAAAGCCGGTAAAGCGGCTGCTGATGGAGCTGTCGCAGGAAAAAATGAAGCTTGACGAGCAAAGCCTTTACATAGAAGACAACCACCTAAATTCATACACCGACGAGTACAAAGCGCTGACAAAAGATTTTTACCTGAAATTTTAGCGCAACGGGGCTGTTTTCGCTAAGCTTTTTTCAGCGACGAGGCAAAGCCGTAAAACACGTTTTACCCCTTGCTGTGCGTGTGTTGGTTGCTAATCCTCACTATCGTATTCCGGACGGAAAATTTTGCGTCCGGTTTTTGTGGTATAGGAAAAGACTAAAATTCCCCCCACTATAATGGCGAGGAGTATAAAAAAAAACAAACCTGCATTCATATTTTCTTCGGCGTTAAGGTTACTACGCAGCAAATGTAAATATTTTTGCGGCAAAAAATTCCTGCGTTCCCCATTGAAACTTTAATATTTCTTAACCCCATGCTCCTGCGACGCTCCGCAACCGCCCTAAAACCACCTTACGCTCAATGAATTTTTACGATAAAATAATTCTTTTTACCCTTTTGCACCAGCAGGTATTGCCCGTTGAGCAGCATGTCGGGTGAGATTACGGCTTCCGCATCGCCTATTTTTTCCTTGTTAATGCTGAGCCCGCCGCCCTGTACCAGCTTGCGAAACTCGCCCTTTGACGGGAAAATTTGCGTTTCTACCGCCAGCAGCTCCCCAGCTTTTAGCGGCAGCTTCTCTTTGCCAACGGCAAACGTCGGCACGCCCTCGAACATGGATAAGAATGTAGGCTCGTCCACTTTTTTCAGTATATCGGCGGTAGCGTTACCGAACAAAACTTCCGAAGCCTCCACCGCTTTGCGGTACTCCTCCTCCGAGTGCACCATGCAGGTAGTTTCCCTTGCCAACGCCTTTTGCAGCAAGCGCAGGTGGGGCGCGGCGGCTTGCTCGGCTGCCAGCTTTTCTACGGCGGTTTTATCCAGCGTGGTAAAAATCTTGATGTACTTTTCGGCGTCGGCGTCGCTCACGTTGAGCCAAAACTGGTAAAACTTGTAGGGCGACGTGTAGCGGGCGTCGAGCCAAACGTTGCCGCCTTCGGTCTTGCCAAACTTGCTTCCGTCGGCTTTGGTAATGAGCGGGCAGGTGAGGGCAAACGCCTCGCCGCCGGTTTTGCGGCGTATGAGCTCTGTGCCGGTGGTAATGTTGCCCCACTGGTCGCTGCCGCCCATTTGCAGCTTGCAGCTTTTGGTGCGGTAGAGGTGCAAAAAATCGTACGCCTGCACCAGCTGGTAGGTGAACTCGGTGAACGACATGCCGTCTGCCGCTTCGCCGTTCAGTCGCTTTTTTACCGAATCCTTGCTCATCATGTAGTTTACGGTAATGTGCTTGCCCACGTCGCGGATAAACTCAAGGAACGAAATGGGCTTCATCCAGTCGTAGTTGTTCACCATTTCGGCGGTGGTGGGCCGGGCGCTTTCAAAGTCCAAAAATTTGGCAAGCTGCTTTTTGATACACTCCTGATTGTGCCGCAGGGTGGCTTCGTCCAGCAGGTTTCGCTCCTGCGACTTGCCGCTTGGGTCGCCAATCATTCCGGTAGCGCCGCCCACCAGCGCTATCGGCTTGTGGCCGCAGCGCTGAAAATGTTTGAGCATCATAATGCTCACCAGATGGCCTATGTGCAGCGAATCGGCGGTAGGGTCAATGCCTACGTACGCCGCCGCGACTTCCTTTTTCAGCAACTCTTCGACGCCCGGCGTCATATCGTGTATCATGCCGCGCCATGTCAACTCTTCAATAAAATTCATGCTTTTTGGCTTATTGATTGCTTGTTTTAGCTATTATTTTAGCTCATTGTTCTTTCCTTTTTGATATGCTCGTATGCCTCCTGCACCTTGCGGAACTTTTCGGCGGCGGCGCGCTGCACCTCTTCGCCCATTTGCGCAACCTTGTCGGGGTGGTGCTTCACCGCCATGCGGCGGTAGGCTTTCTTCACCTCTTCGTCGGTAGCCGACCGCTCTACTTCCAGCACTTTGTACGCCCAGCTCCGGTCGCTCACGGCAAACATGGCGCTCACCGAGCTGTAGTCGGCAGCCGAAATGCCCAGATGCTCCGCAATTCGCTTTATGACGTTTTGCTCGCTAACGTGTATTTCGCCGTCGGCGGCGGCAACGTCAAACAGCAGGTGCAGCAGCTCAAGGCGAGCCGACAGGTTGAGGTTGGCGCGTATTTGCTCGCACACCTCGTATAGCGGGAGCGGCTGTTGCAGCACGTTGCGCAGGAAGAGCAGGTACTCTTTGGCCGCCTCTGCGCCGAATCGCTGCACGAGAAACTTCTTGATGTAATCCAGCTCCGACTGCATGACCTTGCCGTCGGCTTTGACCACAGCCGCCATGAGCACCAGCAGGCTCACGGTAAACCCGTCGCGAGGCGTTCCCCGACCGGCGCTGCGCTGCGGCGGGGCGTCTTTGGTTCCGGCAGCGTCAAACAGCGCGCCTAACGCAAAACCTACAACGCCGCCTACGGGGCCTAACATCCACCAGCCGAGAGCGCCGCTAATCCATTTTCCATATTTTGCCATTCTTTTTAGAAGCTTAGAAATTCAAAAGTTAC
>JAITAP010000146.1 GCA_031284065.1 Prevotellaceae bacterium | reverse complement strand
GTATTTATCTGGTCAAGGAAACCTATTTCTCCAAAAAGGTAACTATCACCAAGCGGGTGATTATTGTTAACGACTAAGGAGGTATGGGGCTGTCTCAAAAGCCTTTTTGATTGTCATTGCGAGCAAAAAACAATACGTATCCTAACCGATATGTACTGGAAAATCTTAAAATGACGTTGTCAGAACGGCTTTTGAGGCAGCCCTGCGCCTGATTTTTTTATTAACTGACAGCTATACGCTTGTCAGCTAATTGTTTGCGCTGTTCCCAAGCGGCGGTTGGGACGTTTTTTATCCAAAACTCAGGTTAAAAATACTCCACGCGCCTGCGCAATTCAAAATTCCTTTTTGTTTATATGCAGATTATTTTTAACTTTGCCACACTCTTTTTAGGCAGTAAAGTCCACATAATATAATCTTAAAAAAATCTTTCTTTATGTCACAAGCAAAGCACGTGTATTTTTTCGGCAACAAAACCGCCGAGGGTAATGGTAAAATGCGAGACCTGTTGGGCGGCAAAGGCGCCAACCTTGCAGAAATGAATCTCATCGGAATGCCCGTTCCTCCGGGGTTTACCATTACGACAGAGGTCTGTAACGCCTTCTACAAAATGGGGCAGGAATCTGTGGTGGCGATGATTCAGCCAGAAGTTGAGGTGGCAATGAAGCAAATCGAGGCGGCGGTGGCCGGAGCTTTGTTTGGCGATAACGCCAACCCGCTCTTGGTTTCGGTGCGCTCCGGCGCGCGCGCCTCCATGCCCGGCATGATGGATACCATCCTCAACCTTGGATTGAACGACGAAGCGGTGGAAACGCTTGCCAAAAAAAGTAAAAACCCCCGCTTTGCATGGGACTCGTACCGCCGCTTTGTGCAGATGTACGGCGACGTGGTGCTGGGTATGAAGCCCGAAAATAAGGAAGACGAAGACCCGTTTGAGAAGATTATTGACCAGATGAAAGCTTCGCGCGGCGTGAACCTCGATACCGACCTCACCACCGACGACTTGAAAGAGCTGGTAGTGAAATTCAAAGAGGCGGTGAAGAAAAGCACGGGTAAAGACTTCCCCGTGAACCCCTGGGAGCAGCTGTGGGGCGCGGTGATGGCGGTGTTCAACAGCTGGATGAACGACCGCGCCATCCTCTACCGCCGCCTGAACAAAATCCCTGAGGAGTGGGGCACGGCGGTGAACGTGCAGGCAATGGTATTCGGCAACATGGGCAGCGACTCGGCGACGGGCGTAGCCTTTACGCGCGACGCCGCCACCGGCGAAGCCATTTTCAACGGCGAATACCTCATCAACGCGCAGGGCGAAGACGTGGTGGCGGGAATCCGCACGCCGCAGCAAATTACCATCGAGGGCTCCAAGCGATGGGCTGCCTCGCAGAGCATTACGGAGGTTGAGCGCAGCACAAAGTACCCCTCGCTTCAGGAAACAATGCCGGCCGTGTACCGCGAGCTGTTCAACATTCAACAAAATCTGGAGCAGCACAGCCGCGACATGCAGGACATTGAGTTTACCATACAGGATAAAAAGCTCTGGATGCTGCAAACCCGCAACGGCAAGCGCACGGGAGGCGCCATGATAAGAATTGCCAACGATATGCTCAAGGAGGGCATGATTAATGAGGAGGAGGCGGTGCTGCGCTGCGAGCCCGAAAAGCTGGATGAGCTCCTGCACCCCGTGTTCAGAAAAGAGGCGCTTGCCAAAGCAAAATCCATTGCCAAAGGCCTGCCGGCGTCGCCCGGCGCGGCTACGGGGCAAATCGTATTCTTTGCCGAAGATGCGGAGGCGTGGCGCCAGCAGGGCAAAAAAACCATTCTGGTGCGCGTGGAGACTTCGCCCGAAGACCTCAAGGGGATGAACGTTGCAGAGGGCATACTCACCTCGCGCGGCGGCATGACGTCGCACGCGGCGGTGGTGGCGCGGGGCATGGGCAAGTGCTGCGTGTCGGGGGCAGGCTCGCTCGCCATCGACTACAAGTCGCGCACGGTTAAGGCCGACGACGTAACGCTCAAGGAGGGCGACTGGATTTCGCTCAACGGCTCTACGGGCAACGTTTACCCGGGCAAGGTAGAGACCACCGCCGCCGAGCTTAGCGGCGACTTTGCCGCGCTCATGGCGCTTGCCGACCGGTACGCCCGCCTACAGGTGCGCACCAACGCCGACACGCCCCACGACGCAGACGTGGCGCGAAAGTTCGGGGCGCAGGGAATTGGCTTGTGCCGCACGGAGCACATGTTTTTTGAGGGAGACAAAATTTGGCCTATGCGCGAAATGATTTTATCGAAAAATGAGGAGGGGCGGCGCAAAGCTTTGGCAAAGCTGCTGCCGCTACAGCGCAAGGACTTCGAAGGAATTTTTGAGGTTATGCAGGGCTTGCCCGTTACCGTGCGCCTGCTCGACCCGCCGCTACACGAGTTTGTGCCTCACGATTTGAAGGGGCAGGAGGAAATGGCAAAGATAATGGGAATTTCGCTGCAAGAGGTGCAGGAGCGCGTTGAGGCGCTGAACGAGGTAAACCCCATGCTGGGGCATCGCGGCTGCCGCTTGGGCAACACCTACCCCGAAATTACCGAAATGCAAACCCGCGCCATCATTGAGGCTGCCCTCAGCCTGAAGAAGAAAGGTATTCAGGCCATCCCCGAAATAATGGTGCCGCTCACCTGCACGCAAAACGAAATGAAGCTGCAAGCGGATATTATTCGCTCAACAGCCGAAAAGGTATTTGCCGAAGTAAACGACAGGATTGATTTCAAGATAGGCACCATGATTGAGGTTCCGCGTGCCGCGCTCACGGCGGAGAAGGTAGCCGGTTACGCCGAATTTTTCTCGTTTGGCACCAACGACCTTACGCAAATGACTTTCGGCTTTTCGCGCGACGATGTTGGCAAATTCCTGCCCATTTACTTGGAAAAGGGTATTCTGAAGAGCGACCCCTTCCAAATTCTCGACCAAACGGGCGTAGGGCAGCTCGTAGGGTCGGCAACAGTCAAGGGACGTTCAGTGCGCCCGAACCTCAAGGTAGGCATTTGCGGCGAGCACGGCGGCGAGCCGAGCTCAGTGGAGTTCTGCCACCACATAGGGCTTAACTACGTAAGCTGCTCGCCATTCCGCGTACCCATTGCGCGGCTTGCCGCAGCGCACGCCGCCATCAAGGAGAGCAAGTGAAGAGCGGCGGAATGTTCAGGCTGCTGCATCCGGCTTTTTTCCCCGAAGAATTAGAGGGGTAAGTTTTTTTTCGTTTCATTTTTGTTTTTCTCAATTAGCGGCGCACTGCCGCTAATTGAGTTTTTTTT
>JAITAP010000114.1 GCA_031284065.1 Prevotellaceae bacterium | reverse complement strand
CACATACGTTTCCACATTGCTGAAAGCGTAGCGCAGGTAGGGGGTAAGGGCTATAAACGGGCGCACCACCTTCAGGTCAATTCCCCACGTAATGTTGATGGGAATCTCAAGGTATGAGCCGCTTTTGTAATCGCTTTCTCCATCTTCTTTAAAGTACGAAATGGATTGATTCAGGTACAGCAGCTCCGGTTGAATACCCAAGCCTATGACGGGAATATTGAACTGTCCGAATAAACCGGCGTGGAAGCCGACGTTGGAGTTGGCTTTAAGCGCCTCCGCGCCAGCCTTTAAATCGGTTTCAAGGTACGGCATATTAATGCCTGCCTTTACGCCAAAGGCAAATATCTTTGCCTGCGCGGTAGCGCATAGGCCCATAAGGGCGGCAATAACAAGTAATTTTTTCATTTTGATTTTTATTTTTGTGATACAATTTTGTTGAATAAATTCCTTACGCTTTGCGAGAGTGCCTACTTGGTTTTCCTTGCCTTCACGTATGTTTCGTTCAAGCCGGTCAGCACTTCGGTGGTGATGTTGAGCGCCGGGTTGCCGTAAAGAACAACGTTGCTGCCGCTGGTGCTCAAGATAAGGCTATAGCTTTTATCCTTGTTATACTCGCTGATGTAGCTCTGGATGTTGTTTTGAATTTGGCGCAGCATCACGGACTCCTCCTCTTGCAGCTCGCTTTGCAGCTGCTGCCGCAGCTGTAGCAACTCCTGCTCGCGCTTTGCCAACCCTTCCTGTAGCTGCTGGGCTTGCGAGCGCGTTACCAAACCCTTCTCCACTTTCTCCTGAAAATCGCGGGCGTCGCTTTCAAATTTTTTCATGCGCGCCGTGAAGTCGCCATCTTTCTTTTTGGCTTTTACCTCAAACTCTTTTTGCAGGTCGAAGTACATGTCGTAACCGCGCACCAGCGAATCGATATTTACATACACTACGCCCTCGCCTACAATGGCGCTTTGTCCGGCTTCCGACGGCTGCGCACCGGTAAAGCTACTCTTGTTGCCCAAAATTACGTACAGGGACAACGCTACTACGGCGGCAAGCGCTATAGCGGAAATAATAGTTGGGAAAATTTTTTTCATTTTGCTACACTTTTGGTTTTCACCACCAAGCAGGTGATGGCATGGTTATTTTTTTATCGCACAAAGGTAATAATTATTATGATTAATGCAAAAGGCACATACAATTTGACAGGTTAACGCATATAAATAACATAACGCAGTAACAGCGAAGTTGTTATAATCTGGGAATAAATCTCGTACATGTTACCGGCTTACTCGTAGTCCAAGTCCAACTTTTGCCTAAGCGTGGATAGCAGCGGGTTTTGCTGTGCCAAAAATTTATAGCAATTTTCGTTGCCGTACGGTTTTACCGGCTTGCTGTCGGTATCCTCTTCTACCGAAACCTCCACCGCTATTTGTGCATTGTGCAGGTGCTGTTGCAGGAAGTAGGTAAGCGAACTTTTTTCTTGCTCCACCTCTCTTAGCGCAAGCTCGTTATCCAGCTTCAGGGAAATGGTACGCTTGTCGCTTTCGATGGTTTTTCGTGCGCCGAGCACGGCATTTTTCGCCCGTACTTTTTGCTCCGGCAGCGCTGCCGCGTACTGCTGGCACGCCTTTTGGAGTTGCTCGTCGGTGAAATCCTGCGCCTCTGCTGCGGTAGCGTTGTCGGTAACGGGCTTAGCGGCGGGGTGCGGTATTTTTTCGGGTATGCTGTTCAGCGCGCCTTTTATTTGGATGGTTTTTGGCAGCTCTGCGGCGGGCGGGCGGGCTGCGTACGTCGCCGCCGGTGGAGGAGGCGTAGCGCCGCCGGACACGGCAGGCGCAGGGCTTGCGGCGGGCGCAGAGGCTGTTGGCGTTGGCGCGAAAGGCGTAGCGGAGGGTGTTGGGGCTACGTCAGGCTTTTTTTTTTCAGCGCACAGGTACGAAATTTGCAGCAGGCACAGCTCCACGTGCAGGCGCGGGTTGCCGCTGGCCTTGTACCCCACGTCGCAGCGGGTGGCCAAGTTGAGCGCCTCAAACAGGAAGCGGGCGTCGCAGCTGGCGGCTTGCTCGCGGTACATTTTCTTTATCGATTCGCTCGCCTCGAGCAGCTGCACGGTTTGCTCATCCCGGCACACGAGCAGGTCGCGGAAGTGCGAGCACAGCCCGGCAATGAAGTGCTGCCCCTCAAATCCCTTCGACAGCACCTCGTCAAAAATGAGCAGCGCTTCGCTGTAGCTGCACCTCAGGAAAGCGCCGGTGAGCTTGAAGTAGTAGTCGTAGTCGAGCACGTTGAGGTTTTCTATCACCTTGGCGTAGGTGAGCTCGTTGCCGCAGAACGACACCACTTGGTCAAATGTGGAGAGCGCGTCGCGCATTGCGCCGTCGGCTTTTTGGGCAATGATGTGCAGGGCGGCGTCTTCGGCAACAATCCCCTCGCTTTGGGCAATCATCTTGAGGTAGCCCACCGTGTCGTCCGTTCGGATGCGGTTGAAGTCGTAAATCTGGCAGCGCGACAGGATGGTAGGGATAATCTTGTGCTTTTCCGTAGTTGCCAGAATAAACACGGCGTGCACCGGCGGCTCCTCCAGCGTTTTGAGGAATGCGTTGAACGCGGTGGTGGACAGCATGTGCACCTCGTCGATGATGTACACGCTGTACTGCCCTATTTGCGGCGGAATACGCACCTGCTCTATGAGCTGGCGAATATCGTCCACCGAGCTGTTGGACGCTGCGTCGAGCTCGTGGATGCTGTACGAGCGTCCCTCGTTGAAGGAGAGGCAGCTCTCGCACTGGTTGCACGCCTCCATGTCGGGCGTAGGCGAGGTGCAGTTGATAGTTTTTGCAAAAATGCGGGCGCAGGTGGTTTTGCCCACACCGCGCGGGCCGCAAAAGAGGTAGGCGTGCGCCAAGTGCTTGCGAACAATGGAATTTTTGAGCGTGGTTGTAATAGAGGATTGTCCCACCACCGATGCAAAAATTTGCGGGCGATACTTTCGCGCTGATACTACAAACTCATCCATTTCATTTCATTTAGTTTACTCGTTAATTTTTATGAACTTGCCCTCGCTTCAAAAGTTATTTATATGCGCGGCAAACGCCGCACTGCGGAGGGGACTTTGTTGCAACGACAGCAAGTCCCGCAGGGACGACGCTTTCAGACCTCACCCCCAGCCCCTCTCCGAAGGAGAGGGGTGGCTTGCGCCGAACGTCCCGTTGCTGTCTCCCCTCTCCTTTGGAGAGTGGCCGGGGGTGAGGTCTGATGGGGTGGATTGGTAGCATTTCCCCCGTCCCGCAGGGACGACACTTGCTGTCGCCTCCAAAGTGTCGTCCCTGCGGGACTTACGCGGCGTCAGCCAATTCAGAATTCAAAAATTTTTTCTGCTCTCGTTGCAACAAAGTCGCGGAGGGCGCAAATGTAGCATTTTTTGCGCTTTGCGGCAAGGCTTTTACAGGTAAAAGAAGATTTTGTTGATATTTAATCCCCACATTGCCGAATAAAAAATTTTTTCTCCCTGAAAAATGAGCACAAAAAATGCTATCTTTGGCGGTTGAAAAAATACTAATTTTCTTATTGTTCCATATAAAAAAAATTATTACAGCTATGAAAAGGTTTTTTACATTTT
>JAITAP010000026.1 GCA_031284065.1 Prevotellaceae bacterium | reverse complement strand
AAGCCACTCCAGCTTTTCGATGTCTTGCCCCGTGAGCGGGCTGTCGGCGCTTACCGCCAAAACGCTTGCCGATGACTGAAAAAAAAGAACCATATTTTTGTAAATTAGGGGTTAAGAATGACTTTGTTGCAACGAGAGCACATTACTATAAAACCTACGACAGCAAGTCCCTGCGGGACTTTGGGATGGCGTTAGCCAATTCAAAATTCAAAATTCAAAATTCTCAAGTGTCGCTCCTGCGGAACCTGCGCAGAACGATTTTTTTATGGAAAACTTTTTTAGTCGGCCAGTAGTGGTTTTACCTCCAGAGTTCGCCGGTAGCCTAAAGATTAAACTTCAGCGTTACCCCCACCGTGCGAAAATGCTCGTTTTCAAATCCGGCAAAAACGCCCAGCCTCATCATAAAAAATATTTCGCTCACGGCGTACTCGGCTTCGGTGTAGAATTTTTGCTGCGGCGTGTACAGCGTGCGCAGGCTCACGTTTTCGCGGCAGTACGTTTTGTTGAACAGCGGCAAGAATTTGAGCGCCAAAAACGGCGTAGTATATCGCACTTCTGCCAGCGCGCCCCATCCGGGCGTGCTGTAGCGGTAGTAGCGCGAATACTCCCGGCTCGCGCCGCCGACGGTATGCCCCACGTAGCCCGGCATTGAGAAGTGGTAAAAATCGGGAAAATCAACCTCCTTGCTGCGGAAAAACTTCGCTCCCTCCACTTGGTAAAAAAATTCCTCCAGCAAGCCCAAATTTTTTGTCTGATGAATGGAAAACTTTGCGAAGCTAAAGTCGGATTTGCTGCCCAGCATGTTGGGAATACCCTCGCGCCACGTAAGCCGGAAGGTGGGGTAGCTGGAGTATGCCATGCGTTTTTGCCGGCCTCTCATGCGGTAAAAATACTGCGGCGTGTAGCTGAGCGACACGTTGAGAACACTTGACCTGTGCAGCTCAAGGCGATTATCTACGTACTCGTTGTCCGGCAGGTTGGGCGCATACTTTTTGCTGCGGTTAAAGAACGAAAATTCCGTGCTGTTCTCCAGACGGCTGCGGTCGTAGTACGACAGCATAACCTGTAGCGACAGCCCGTTTGCAATGTCAATATTGTTGCCCAAGCTCACGTAGAGTTGGTCGTAGAGGCGGTTGTAGTTGTTGTGCAGCAGCAGCGCCAGCGCGCTGTTCATAACGTCCGCCCGCTGGCTGCCGTTGTAGTCCGTATCGTACCACCCAACGTCAAAAAAGGCTTCCGCGCGACGCTCCGGAATGTACTGGTAGCCGCCGTTGAGCCTCCACGTGAACGCCTTGCGGCTGAACGCCCAGCCAACGTTGGCGTTGAGGTTCAGCAGCGTGCTGTCGGCAAGCATTTTTCGCAGCCCGATTTTCTGACCGTAGTGAAAGCCGTTGACGGCGCTAAAGGTGAGCAGCGACGGCGCTATAAGCCCGCTGTGCGTAATGCGCAATGCCGGCGAGGGCTGGTAGCGCGTGCCGAGCATCAGGTTACCCAACCTGCCGCTTCCCGTTTTTGCGGAGTCGCGGCGCACCTGCGCTATCGCGCGGAGGGAGTCCACTTTGAGGTAGCTGACCGCCTCCTCGCGCTTGAGCGGTACGGGGCGAATGGCGTTCCAGTAGGCGGTATCGCGCGTGCGCGCGCTGCTGTCCACCTCCACGCGGTAGCGGCTGCTAATGTTGAGCGGCTGCGGCTCTTGGTTCTTCAATTCCTCCCTGAGCATCTTGTTTACCTTAAGCATTTCGCGGTTACTCAGCTCTTCCTGCTCCAGCAGGCTTGCCAGCTTGTCGCGTCGCTTTTTCAGCTTTATGCTGTCGGACGCGCTTTTGGCCGACGCGCTTTTGGCAGCGGTAGCGTCTGCCGTTGGCGCAGCGGGCGGCGGCGTTGGCGTGGCGCTTGCGAGCGGATTTTTTATTTTGGTATTTTTGATGATGTTGCTGTAGCGTACTGTGCCGGTGTAGTCAAAGTTGGCGTTGTTGCCCAGGGCTTTCATCGTTGCCGTCAGGCTGTAGGAGGTAGGCAGCCGAATACCGTCGCGGATTTCGTTGGTTGTCATCACTGCGCTGAACGTTCCGAAGGGGAACTTGCCGCTGAGGTTAGCGCTGTACACGCGCCACGTATCTTCTATGATGTAGATGTAGCCGCTCATCAAGCCCGGATTTTTTTTGCGCGGAGTAACCTTTACCTTGCAGATAACCATGTTTTCCTCCTCCACAATACCCTCGTATGCAAAGCGATAGTTAGACAGCGCGTCGCGCGCCAGCAGGTTAAGGCTGTACACGTTCACGTTTACGTAGTTCATTGTGTTGAAGCTGCCAAGATCGACAGGCACCGTGCTTTTTGAGGAAAGCACCTTATGCTTGTAAGTGTTTGGCTCGGAAAATTCTATCTCATTCATCGACTCCAGCAGGTAGGTTTCCTTTTCCTTAATTTGCGCCTGCCTAAGCTCCCTTTTTACCAGCGCTTTCACCACGCGCGATATGCGGTCCACCTTGCACGTGCCTTTGAGGTACACCTCAGCTTTGTAGTTGCTCACCTCGTGGCTGTAGTAGGGCGCCATGGCAATGGCGCGGCGCATGACGTGGCAGGCGTAATCCTCGCCGCTGTTGGATACAATGACCGCCTCCAGCTCGTAGGACTTGTCGGCGAGCGTAACCCCAAGCGCAGCGCCCTGCCCCGTAACCTCCACCTTGTCCACGCTTGTTTGGTAGCCTATGTGCTGAAAAACGCAGGTGTAGGCGCCGCGGGGGAGCTTAAGCTCAAACGCTCCGTGCTCGTCAGCCGATGTGCCCAGCTGCATTTCGCGCACGTAAACGGTGGCAAACGGAATGGGTTTGCCGGATTTGTCCGTAATGCTGCCGCGCAACACCTGACCGGCGGCAAACGCCGGTAGCGTGGCAGCAACCAAACACATATACGCATATCGAAAATACATTGCCGGAGTTGAATGATGCACAAGGGACAAAGATACGAAAAGAATCAGAACTAAGAATTGACTTTGTTGCAACGAGCGCACATTATGTAAAGCCTAATAAATATTTTCAATTATTCCCCTACGGGGAATAGGAGCGAAGCGGAGTTCAGCGCAGCCGATTGGAACGTAGCTAATTGAAAATATTTATTAGACTTTATGTAATAGTTAGCATGTTATTCGTTGCAACAAAGTCGAATGTCGGCAAATCACAATAATTGGGTACATCCTTGATGATGGAAACAGGCACAAAATGCAGAAAATTTCAAATCCCGCATATATGGCAGTAGGTGCATGTATCGTATCACAGCTGAGTTGTGTGTCGTTGTCCAAGCAGCAATCCGCCCACAAGTCCGAGTATGGCAACCATTACGAGGCCAGCCAATCCAAAATATAATCCCAACATAATTATTTTCTCCCTAATTGATGAAAAATCAAGTAAAATGCGACAGAAACAAAGAGCACCGCAAGGCTGACGATATACACCATCAACAAATTGCCTTTGAACTCGCCGATGAAGACGGATAGTATAGTACCCGTTAACACGTATTTCGCAACGTCCAAGAAAACCTTGGAAATGTCCGTAAATATGCTTCTATCAACTTTCATTTTGCAAAGGTAGCAATTTTTTCTTTTCTCTCCGCTCGCTAAGCAGAGCCCATATACAGAGGGCTATTCCTGCCACCCCGCCGATGCAAAACCAAATAACTAATGCCATAATAATTATTTTTTACGCATGAGAAATCCGAGACCAAGTAAAAGAAAAAACATTGCCCCGCCAATACCTACAACATACGATAGTTCAAAATCTTGCCTGACAATTGAAGCAACAATACCGCCGCCAAATATTAACTTTGACAAGTCAAGGCAATATTTACTTACTTCTTCTTTCATGCCGCCAAATGTAGAAACAAATTTTTAATTTACCAAATAGGTTACGCGAGCGGATGGTGGTTGTAGGGGCAATCTGCCACCCGGCACATAAGTTTCAATATGTTCATGTTGATTTGAAACTAAGGAAAAAAACTTACGACAATATTGGCTAAACTCCAATAATTTATTTTACTTTTTTACAAATTTTATCTACAATTAAAATAAATAAATGAATTATGAAAAAAAATTACCCTTTGGATTAGCAATAGGAGCGTTGATGCTTGGAATTGCAGCATGTGATAAAAAAGCATGTTATACATGCGTAACTACAGCAACCTATACCGGCGTCAACTTAGACCCTGTAAAGGTTGAAAAAGAATGGTGTGATATTACAGAAGAAGACGCTCGTAACTTGGAAAGCACATCCACGACAACATCAGGAACTCTCACCACTACGACGGTAACAAAGTGTACAAAAAAGTAACCGAAAACTGTTTGTGAAAAGTAGAAAACCACTCAAGAAAGAGTGGTTTTTTTCTGTTTTATGGAATGCAAGCAAATCACAATAATTGGGTACATCCTTGATGATGGAAACAGGCTCCAAGTTACCACAAAATTTCAAAAATGCAAGCAAATCATAACTGCAACATGCTGTAAATCATCGCATTAAAAATGCAAGCAAATCACAACACAGGCTCATTTGGAGATTTCAGAATTATTTTCTACTTTTGTACGTCATTAAGAGCAGAAAGGGGGCTGCCGGGTGCTGAACTTTCAGTATGACTGATGGTAGTTGTTCCGCCTACCAATGACGATAATGAAGACCGTATGCCGGGTAAACCTGCATACGGTTTTTTATGGTGGTAATTAAATGTTTTATGCACCAAAAATTTGCCTTCTTCGGTTTCATCAACAGCCACAACAACCTGATAGAAGCTATCATATTCTTTTATAAATACAAGGGATTTCTTATTGACTTTTCTGTTGTCTAACTTTACGTCATCCGGGTTACATAGAATATTCTGTATCTCAAAATACATTTCTATCGGAACTTCAGGATGATGGTTTAGGGCATGGTCAATAAAATACCCTTTTCCTGAATATACGCGATTATCCTTAATATTGTCGCCTAAATATTGCAGGTATTCGGGCAACATGTAGGCAACAGGCTCCAACTTGTTACCGAACTCTTGAAATATCTGTATCCTTGTTTTTCCTTTGGCTTTATGTAAAGTATCTTCCGAGAGCCATTCGCTAATATGTTTTTGCATGATGACGCCTTACTTTATGTTGCCAAGATAACCATTTCTTTTGAGTAACTAATGCAGCCAGAGGTACGGATATAACCGCATGGGGCGACCGGAACACCCCACGGGATAGGCTAAGGGCGAAAGCGGGCAAAATCTTTTTTACTACTCGCCTTGTGTGTGTGTTTAAAGGTGTTCATGAGCTCGCTGCGCTCGGTTGATATTATTCCCCTACGGGGAATTAGTTGAAAATATTTATTAGGCTTTGTATAATGTGCTCTCGTTGCAACATAGTCTCCCGAAATACCCATATATTTTGAAAGTCATGGCAAAAATTTTTAATTGCATAATTATTACAAATCCGCGAGCAAATATACACATTTTGCGTGTAAAAGTGCACGCAAAAAAAACCCCCGCATTGCTGCGAGGCTTGCTGATGCGTAATTTTTCTTTTGTTGACCTAACAGGATTCGAACCTATACAAACAGAACCAAAATCTGTTGTGCTGCCATTACACCATAGGTCAGTGCGGCAAAATCAAATTTGCGGGGGCAAAGATACAATAATGTTTTTTATTTTACAACCCGTTTTCTTTTTTTACTTCCTCGTAGTCCACGTACTCGCCTACGTTGTTGGGGATTATTTGCTCCGGTGCGGGCTGCTCCTGCCGCGCCGCCTTGCGGCTTCTGCGATTTTGGTCAAAGGCGTTGCTGTTTGCCCCAAAGCGTTTCGCCATGCGCCACAGAAAGAAGCGCAGGAGGTATTTTCCGAAATGCCGCAGAAAAAATCCCGCAATAAAAATGATTAGGAGTACCGTAACAAGCGCTTCCACGTTCAGCTCAGGGGTTTAGTAGTTCTACAAAATTAATCGGTGCAGGCGTTAGCGGGCGTTTACGCTAAAGCACGACAAAAATCCTGCCTCGTCGCACACAAGCACGTTGTAGGCGCCTGGGGTGTTGCGCAGGTTGTCCGCCAGCAACGGCGCTACGGCGTTGACGGGGAACCCGTTCAGCATGTTCCCGTTGTCGCTCATCAGGTAAGCTTTTTGCTCGCTTTCTACGTAAACGGCGTACAGGCTGAGGTCGGGTAGCGGGGCAAACATGCTTGGCGCAGCGGGCAGCAGGTGGCCAAAATCGTGCGAAAACTTAAGCCTCAGGTTAGGCTCATACACGCGCAGCTCCTTTTCGTCGGCTACGGCGTAGGCCATCTTTCCCGCCTCGCCGAAGCAGCTGAAAAAATGGCGCTCGTTTGGCTTGGGCGTCAGCGCCACGCGCTCCACGTTGCCGTCAAAGTAGATGTACGCCAGCTCTCCGGCGGCGGTGGTGGTTACCATGCGCAGCGTTTTTCCGTCGAGACCGTGCTCGGGGGCAATGCGGCTGTTGTAGGCAGGCGTAATGTTTTCGCGAAGGCGCACCCGCTCTTCTCCCCTGCGGTTCAGGATGTAAAACCGGCGATTGTCTGCCGCTATGATGTAGTCCTTATCCTTGAGGCGAATGTGCTGCAAGGGCTGCGTAACGCTACCGAACGTAACCTGCGGCGTAAAGCCGGCCAGCGGCTTGCCCGTGCGCTCGTAGGAGCGGATTTTGCCGTCCTTGCACGGCACAAAGTAGCGGTAGTCGCGCGAGCGGTCGTAGTCAAAAACGGCAACGGGCGCCGAAGCCTGCGACGCAAAGTTGATGGGGAATTTATCGACGTCGCGCCCCAGCCGGTCCACTATGTAGAGCTTGGCGCCGGTGTTGAACAGCAGCTGCAGCTTGTTGTTCCGCAGGTAGTCAACTTGCAGCACGCGCTCCATGATTGGCTCGCCGATGGCTTTTTTCCACAGCAGCGTGCCCTGGTTGTCGATAAGGTAAATGGTGTTTTGAACGTCCTGCGCCAAAATTTCTTTCTGCCCTGTTCTGTGGTTTTTCACCACCCACGGCGCTGCCCGCAGCGGTGCGCCGAGCTTTACCTCAAAATCCAGCGTCATGCCGTGCGCGCGCTGTTTTTCCTCTTTTTTTGAGGTTGTTTTCAGAAAAATGTTGCAGTAAACTTTGTCGTTCATGGCGCGCAGCTGCAACCCCATGCAGTGAAGCGCGGCGAGCAGCGGCGATTTTTTCAGGCTGTTCTGTAGCGCGGGCTTGAGCGGGCTTAGCGCAATGGCGTTATCCTTTGAGGGGTTTACGTAAATGAGCATGTTGGATTCGGTTGCCGTGTAGTCGGCGAGGTTTACCGTTTGGGCAAGCGTTTTTTTCAGGAGCGCCGAGAGCGCAAAATCCTTTACGGCTGCAAGCGACGACGAAAAAACAAGGTAGTCGCCAATAAAGGTAACGTAGGTATCTTCGCACTGCGCAAAGATGTTGCCCAGCAGGGCGGCAGCAAACCCCGGCGCGGGGTTTTGGTAGATGGCGAGCGGCTCGTTGTTGCTCATTTTTTCGGTCTGCACGTAGCTGTCGGCGTGCTTTTTTTCGGCGGCGGCAAGGTAGGCTATTCGGCCTTTCAGAGCCTCCTGCGCCGCCTCCGCGTCGCTCGATTTGAGGGCAATAAACCACGTGTCTTTTGCCTCCATGTTGGCTACGGGCGCATGTGCCAGCGTCAGCTCGGAGGGGTGCAGGGCGCTAAAAAACGTCGCTGCATCCATTCCTATTTTGCTCCGCAGCAGGGACAGCTGTGCGCTGCGCTGTGCGTTGCCGGCCTGCCGAATTTCGCGAAAAGCGTTGTAGTCCGCCGCCAGCTGCGGCGCGCTGGTTATCCCCATGCACAGCGCGCCGTCGGTGGCGCGCGGGAGAATATCGAAGGTGGTTAACTTTTTGCTGCTTTGGTTCGACAGGATTGAAAAGTAGGAGCGCCGGAAATCGTCGGAGAATAAGAATCCGTTGAGCAACACCGCGTCGGGGCGCAACGCGGCGTCGAGCACCGCAAAGTTGCCCAGCTGCTTCAGGAAGTCCAGCGGTTTGGCATACGCTCCGTTCAGGTACGTCTCCAGCAGGCGCGGCAGCTGCCGGTTGTTGACGTAAAGGTTAATATCTTCGTGCGCTCCTGCCGTTTGCGCAGCCTGCACAAAGGTCTGGTTGTCCGCCAGCGACGCCGGCGACTTTGCCTGCCGGATGGCCATCTCCACCAGCACGCGCGAAGCGCTCACCACCAGCACGCGGCGCACCACTGTGGCGTGAAACACATCTACCTTTTCGCGCCGGAACGTAAGTATTTTTTCGTTGCTATACGGCTGCTCCGCCACGCTGTAGCCCTCTGCCTCAAGTAGAGGCACAAGCTGCTTGACGTTGTTCAGGTACAAATTTTCGGGCAGGTTGAGCGCGTACAAAAAAGACATTTCTTTTCCGAACACGTGCGCCGAAATCCAAATGGGCTGCTGGCTAAGGTCGCCCATCACAGCGTTTCTCCCCGCCATCGTATCTACTATGTACGGCAGCAAGCGGCTCAGCTTGTCCGTAGCGGCGTCGCGGCGCAGCAGCTGCGCCAGCTCGCTGTCGGAGCTCAGCTTGCGCGTAAGCTTGTTGAGGTCGTTCACGCGAAGCACAAGCACAGCGTCCTCCGAAATGGCGCGCATGGCGTCCATGCTGTTCTTTTTTTCGCCTTCGCGAATAAAAAAGAATAGCCAAACCCCCAAGCACAGCAGCACCAAGAGCGTTGCTACGAGAATTATTTTGTTGCTAAAAAACCGAACAAGCGTACTCATAAAAAAATTCCTACCTTTGCACCCTTACCCTTGCAGAGTACATGCGCTACCCTGCGTAGCAGCCATGCAGCCACTTGTGGCATGTGCAGGTACCGGCGGGTTTGCCATACATACATAAACTTGGGACAAAAGTAGCGATATCGGGCGCAAAAAACGAGCCGGGTTAATTTATTGCACGTTAAAATTTCGTAAATGACAACGGATGAGAAATACATGCGCGAAGCGCTGCGCGAAGCGCGGCTTGCCGCCGGCAAGGACGAAACGCCGGTAGGCGCGGTGATTGTGCACGGCGGACGCATTATTGCCCGTGCGCACAACCTCACCGAAACGCTAAGCGACGCCACCGCGCACGCCGAAATGCAGGCGATAACGTCGGCAATGAGCTTTATCGGCGGAAAATACCTTAACAGCTGCACGCTGTACGTTACCGTAGAGCCGTGCCCCATGTGCGCCGGCGCGTGCTACTGGGCGCAGCTGGGGCGGGTGGTGTACGGAGCCGCCGACCCCAAGCGCGGCTATTCGCTGATAGCGCAAAACCTGCTGCACCCAAAAACTACGGTCGCGCAAGGGCTGCTGGCCGACGAGTGCGGAACGCTGATGAGCAATTTTTTCAGGAAAAAAAGAACATGAAAAGGAGGCTGCCTTTTGGGGCAGCCTCCTCTCGAAAAATCCGCAAAATTGCGGCGCACGGCGCGTACTTCTCAAAACGAAAACATCATTTTGAGCTGCGCGGCGTGAATGTTCCTGTCCAAGTCGTAGTAGTAGTGCTCCACAAAAGAACGCTTGTACTCCGCCATCAGCTTGACGTACTTGTTGAACGTGTAGTTCAGCCCCAGCGTAACGAGGTGCGCCTTGCCGCCCGGCACGCTGGTGGAGGGAATGGGGTAGTCAAAGTAGTACTCGTTGTTGCCGGTTGCCTGCGCCGCATCGTAGGTGATTTCGCAGGGGTAAAACTTTTTGCTGCTGCGCAAAAAGTATTCGCCCTTGTTAACGTCGTTGAGGTTGACGTAGCTGTACCGGGCTACAAGCTCCAGCGCATTGTTGTCGTTCATGCCGTTGAGAACGCCCATTTCATCGCTGTACGAGTAGCGGTTGCCGAGCAGCAGGTAGCCAAGCTCCACGTACGCGCCGCTGAACGAATTGTTGCGGATGGGGTGCAGCGTCCGGTAGGCTTCTACTGTTCCTGCGCTCCCCGCGCTGCCCAGCTGCGCTTCGAGCAACTCGTCGTCGGGGCGGGTCTTGCCAACGTACTTCCAAATGTACTCGCCGCGAGCAAAAAACTTATCGGCGCAGAACATCAGCTCGCCCGATACGTTTACGTTGCTCGACGCCCAGGGCAAGTCAACGTGGAGAAACTGGTCGCTTGCATCAACGCTTGTTTCAAGGCTTGAGCCAAAGGATTGCGACTGGTGGAAGATGTTGTTTTCCACCCATCCGGTGTTCATTTTGGCGTACCTTGCGGCCGCGCCCACGTGCAGCGTAAGGTCGTCCGCGTTGAGGGCCTTGAAGAGCCAGCGTCCGGCAAGGGTGAATCCCTGGTAGCCGGCCGCTTGGTTGTTGTACTTGTTTTCGGCAAAAACGCCCTGATCGAGCAGCGTGTACTTGTTGTAAAACTTGTAGGTTGCGCCCAGCTGCCGCCCCGTCACAAACGCCTGAGTTGGCGCAGCTCGGGAGATAAAGTGGTACTGGTAGCGGCTCGTGTTGTAGCCCATTGAGGCAGGGTCGGCGTAAAATCCGGCTTTGAGGCTGTGCGTTCCGCCGTCGCCCTCTGCAAGGTTGTAGCGCAGGTAGAGGTCTTTTTGCGAAAATTTGCCGCCCGTAAAGTCAAAATCGGAGTACAGGTACAGCTTGCCGTACTTGAACGAGGCGCGTATCCGGGCGTCGCTGATTGCCGCGCCGGACTTGAGCGCGGTGAAATCGCTGCGGTAGCCGGCTACGTCGGCCGTCAGGCGGCCGCCCGCCGTAAACTCCAGCTTGTTCTCTTCCGACTTCACGGTCAGCAGCGCAGGGTCGGAGTTGTCGCCCTGCGCAAGTGTAACATTCGCAAAGCATATCACAGCAATGGCTGTGAGAAAAATATATCTATTCATTGTTACTTCGGTATTATAAAGTTAATTTCCTGTGTTTAGTATCCAAGCCTCTGCAAGACTTCCTGCGCGCTTTCTTCACCCCTGTACTTGTTTTTTCCCTGCTCGCGGTAGAATTTCAGCGTCGCGTCGGCGTGGTTGGTGAACATGGCGTCGATGTAGCGGCGCACGTTGCCGTTTTCGTCAACGTAGTTGTACTCCGTTTTCACCCCCTTGTCC
Organism: Prevotellaceae bacterium; assembly: GCA_031284065.1. Taxonomy (GTDB): domain Bacteria; phylum Bacteroidota; class Bacteroidia; order Bacteroidales; family UBA932; genus JAITMY01. The sequence continues at coordinate 33,800 of JAITAP010000026.1, read as the reverse complement.
CACACGCCGTAGTATTTGTTCATCTGCTCGTAGGTATCGAATGAATACGGGTGGTTTAACATGCCGGCTTTGTGAATCAGGTACGCCTGCCACGCCTCGTTGGTTTCGGCGTAGTTGTTTGGCGGGCCTGCAATGCACGGGCCAATAATGTGCGCCTTGTTGGCAATTGCCATGTTGATGGACGAGGCGTACTCCGACGGCGTCCCGTCCAGCAGCGAGCTGGATTGAGGCCAGAGTAAAAAGGTCATCGGAACCTTTCCGCCAAAAACCTGCGCTGCACGCGCCAAGCTCGACAGCGCAAAGGTTTGCAGAATAACCTTGCCGTTGGTACGCCCCACGTTCACCGTGTTGTTGGCGCCGGTATAGAACGGCTCGGCTGCGCCTGCCGGCTTGGTAATGATATTCCAGCCAAGAGCATCCAGCTCATTGTAAACCCGCTGCTCCATATCGGCAGGGTTTAGCCATGACTCCTTAAACTCCGGATAAATACCCGGACGGTTGCCCTTCCACTGCGCGCCGGCCTCATCGTCGTACTCAAAATGGTACTTGACTTCGTAAGATTTTGAGCCGTCGAACATGCTCCGGTCAATCATGGGCATGGTTTTATCAATGTTGTCAATTGTGTAGTCGCGCTCCCCCCCAGCGTTTCTCCTCAACTTTTTCCCTTCGGCAATCCTCACCACATCTTCCAAAGTGGATATGTACTGCTTAATTGAGTCGAATTTCGGACGCGCCTGCTCGGGTCCTTCGGGCTTAATGTTAAACCACGACCCGGCGTTGAGCTTTGTCAGCTCATCGTACATGTAGGAGGCGGCGTAGTAGGGACGGAAGGTTTTTTTGTCGTTGTCCAGCTGCTGTTGCGCCTGCGCCGAGTCAAGCCCGCGGGCAATGTAGTAGCGATACCGCGTGGCGGGGATAAATTCTCCGTACACGCTTTCAATGTCGGTAGTTCGCTTCAGGTTGTCGTCGTGCAGCGCAAGGATAACGCCGTCTTTGGAGCACTGTAGGTCGAGCTCCAGGTAGTCGGCTCCTGTTTCACGCGCCCAGCGGTAGGCCGCTTCGGTTTCCTCCGGAGTCCAGAATGTTGACCCGCGATGCGCAATAACAGCGTCGGGCGCTACGTAGTCCCGCACAGCTTGCAGGTCGGCAGGCAGCTCGCTTACCTGAACTTTGTCCACCTCTACCCTGAGGTCTGTGTAGCGCTGGTCGTCGCACGACGCCAGCGTACAGCCAATGGCGCATACCGCCACTGTTCCAATCAAAATGTTCTTCATATTTATTCTTATTACTATTTTACTTATTTAATGTTACTAATGAAATTACTTGTTGCTGCTTTCTTTTTTGTAGGTAAACGCCATCAGAACGATTGCCAGCAAGCAGCTTGCTATGAGCAGCTGGAAACCGTTTGACCATCCGTAATGCTCCACTACCTGTCCCATTACGATATTTGCCAGCAGCGAAGTGCCAACGAAGTAGCCAAAAAAACCCGTTAGCCCGGCGGAAGTGCCGGCGGCATTTTTGGGCGCCAGGTCCAGCGCGTGAACGCCTATCAGCATGACCGGGCCGTAAACAAAAAATCCTATCGCGGTAAACGCAACCGTATCTATCAGCTTGCCGTAGGGATTTAGCCAGTACACAAAAATCGCCGCCATCACCAGCACCATGAAGATTATGGTAGTCATGGCGCGTTTTCCGCTAAACAGCTTGTCGCTCACCCAGCCGCACAGCAGCGTACCCGGAATGGCTGCCCACTCGTAGAGGGAATACGCATTGCTGATTTCCGCCTGCGAGTACCCCTTAACTTCGGTGAAGTAGGTAGGCGCCCAGTCCTGCACCCCGTACCGGATGAAGTACACAAAAGCGTTGGCAACGGCGACAAACCAAAGCATTTTGTTATTCAAAACGTACTTGAAAAATATTTCCCTCGTGCTCAGCACCCTTTCCGAATCGGCGGAGTAGTTGGGCGGGTAGTCGTTTTTATGCTTTTCGATGCTCGGCAGCCCCTGCGATTGCGGGTTGTCGCGTATGGTGAAGAAAGCGATGAGGGCGATAACGAGCGCAATGGCCGCCGGGAAGTAAAAAATGCCAAACCGCCACGCAAGCGAGGAAAATCCTACCGACGCGCCAAACAAAATGCCCCACTTTATGACCTGACCCAACATGCCGCCGCCCACGTTGTGCGCCAAGTTCCAGACGGCCATTTTCGTTCCGCGCTCTTTCACCGAAAACCAGTGCGTCATCACCCGCCCGCAGGGAGGCCAGCCCATGCCGCCAAACCAGCCCACAAGGAACTGAAAAACGGCCATCACCGTAATGTTGTACATGCCGATGCTCGTTCCCGCAACAATTGTTGCTATGGAAGCCAGCGTCAGCCCCAGCGGCAGAAACAGCCGGGCGTTGCTCCTGTCCGAAACGCCGCCCATCAGGAATTTCGACAGCCCGTAGGCTATGCCGTTAAAGGCAAAGGCTATCCCAAGATCGGCTTTCGTAAAGCCCTCCCCCAGCAGGTAGGGCATTGCCAGCGAAAAATTTTTCCTCACGAGGTAATACGCAGCGTATCCCATAAAAATACCGATAAAGACTTGCCAGCGCATACGCTTGTAGCGGCTATCTATTTTTTTCTTATCGGTTACCGGCGACTTAGGCGCCGGAGGTTGCAAAAAGTTCTTCATAATAATTGCTCTATAAAATAATGTATTTTGTTGCTAAAGTTGTAAATTTATTGATTTGTTGCTCCACCCATGCTTGATTTCTACCCAGCTCTTTCGCTATTACCCTTGCCACGGTTGGCGCGGCGGCTATAGCGGCGCGAGCGTCGATGTACAAAAGCCTTACGCGACGCGCCAGCACGTCCTCCACGTCGCGCGCCATTTCGCACCGCACCGCCCATACCACCTCTGCCACCGTGTAGTCGTAGCCGGCGTGCAGCTTTTTGGCGTACTCCGGGCTGCTTTTGGCCAGCGCGCTAATGGCAGGTTCGTCGCTACCGTACACGTACAAGTGGTTGGACAAATCGGGGCGAGGGCGGTAGCCGTGAATGTGCAGATTTTTTGTCCGGCATTTCCTTGCCTCCAGCAAGCCCAGCCGGATGGCCTTATCGAGCGTATCCTCCGCCATGCGGCGGTAAGAAGTCCACTTGCCGCCGGTAATGGTGACAAGCTTGTGCTCCGACACAATGATTTTATGCCCGCGCGACAGCTCTTTCGTGCTCTTCCCCTCTCTCTTTGGCGCCGCCAGCGGGCGTTGCCCGGCAAACACCGAAAGAATATCGGAGTACTGCGGAGGCGTTTCAAAGTAAAGCGCGGCGGTATTCAGGATAAAATCTATTTCCTCCTTCAGCGGCGCAGGCTCCAGCTCGGCGGTTGGGCGCACAATATCGGTCGTGCCCGCTACCACCTTGCCGTGCCACGGTACGGCAAACAGCACCCGGCCGTCGCTCGTTTTCGGAATCATTACCGCGTAGTCGTTCGGCAGAAATTTTTTGTCGAATACCAAGTGTACGCCCTGGCTTGGCGTAACCATCTTCTTGTGGTTGGGCGAATCCATCAGCATCACCTCGTCCACAAAAATGCCGCAGGCGTTTATCACCGTGCGCGACCGGAGCTGTATCTCGCTGCCCGTTTCAAGGTCAACAAACGTTACGCCGGACACATTCCCGCGCTCGTCGTGCAGTATATTCGTTACTTCGGCCCTGTTTAGCGCCACGCCTCCCCGCTCCACGCAGGTTTGCGCGAGGTTAACAGCCATGCGGGCGTCGTCAAACTGCCCGTCGTGGTACACAATCCCGCCCTTCAGCCCCTTTTTCATGGCGGTAGGCAGGTAGCGCATCACTTTTTTGGCCGAAATAAGCCGGCTGCGCCCGTACCCAAAGCCGAACGAAAGCATGTCGTACAGCGTAAGCCCGCAGAAGTAAAGGAAATTATTCCACCACGTGTAGTTGGCTATAACAAACGATTGGTCTTTTACCAGATGCGGCGCATTTCTCTTCATGCGTCCTCGCTCCCGGAGTGCCTCCAGCACCAGCAGCACATCGCCGTGTTGCAGGTAGCGAACGCCGCCATGCACCAGCTTGGTGCTCTTGCCGGAGGTGCACTTGGCAAAATCTACCATTTCGAGCAGCGCCACCTTGTAGCCGCGCGTAGCGGCATCCACGGCCACGCCCAATCCCGTAGCGCCGCCGCCTATCACAACGCAGTCCCACGACGCTGTTTTTTGCAGCTGCGCTATCATTTTTTCTCTGTCCATGAGCTTTTTTTCCATTTTATAGAAGCAAACAAGAGTGTAGTAAAACATACTAAAGATAAGAAAAAATTTTCATAAGATAAACTTTTTTGCTCATTTTTACGTTGCAGCTCTCACAATGGAAATAAATATTTTGCTCAGGAACAAATATATGCGTAGCAAAAACCGGAATTATTGGTAAGAAAAATTTTTTACTATTATGGGTGCAGATTCTTGCCGCTTGCCGCCGCCGGCATCCGGTAAAATGTGTACAAAGCGTTGAATTTTAAACCCTGACAGGGCTTCAAACCTTGCTTGGGGTTAAGAATAAACGCACACAACACGCTCTTGTTTCGCCCGAAACGCGCAAAGTGCAAGCGTGCGTAGTGGCGGAGCTCCAACGACGAAGCACGCACAACGATGATGATGATGGCGGCGGCGGCGGCAGCGGCGGCGGCGGCGGCAGGAGCGGCAGGAGGGAGAGAAAATGGCGGAAAGGGGGAGCAAAAATGGCGGCGGGGGAGCGGAATGACAAGGGAGCCGAAATAATAGATAGAAAACGTTTCAATTTACTTTTGGTACGCTTTGATATTTTTTGTACTTTTGAGAGTTTTTGCGGAAAACCCAAAGCTATTGTCTCGCAGCAAAAACACTGATACCGTATTTAACCTGCTTCCCTGCCCTCCGCGTTGGAGCGCAGGCGAAGTCCATAATCCTGATAAATGAAAAAAGTAGATGTTGTTATTGGTCTGCAATGGGGCGACGAAGGGAAAGGGAAGATTGTAGATGTGCTCACGCCAAAGTACAAGGTGGTAGCCCGCTTTCAGGGTGGCCCAAACGCCGGGCACACGCTGGAGTTCGACGGCAAAAAAATGGTGCTGCACACCGTCCCCTCCGGGATTTTTCGCGAAAATTCAATCAACATTATCGGCAACGGCGTTGTGGTTGACCCCGTGATACTGATGGACGAAATCAAAAAGATTAACGCCATCGGCGTGCCCACCGCCGGCAAAATTTTGCTCTCCAAAAAGGCGCACCTCATCCTCCCCACCCACCGTATTCTTGATGCGGCGCAGGAAGCCGCCAAGGGCGGGGCAAAAATCGGCTCTACGCTTAAGGGAATAGGGCCTGCCTACACCGACAAGGTCAGCCGCAGCGGGCTACGCGCAGGCGACGTGCTGCGCCCCGATTTTAGCCAAAAGTACGCCGCGCTTAAGCAAAAGCACGTGGCGCTCCTTAAGCAGCTCGGCTACCCGTTCAGCGTGGAGGAGCAGGAAAGGGAGTGGCTGCAAAGCATTGAGCAGCTGCGGGGCGAATTGACAATCATCGACAGCGAGTACGAGGTAAACGAGCTCCTGAAGCAGGGAAGTATCCTCGCCGAAGGTGCGCAGGGCTCCATGCTCGACGTTGACTTTGGCTCCTACCCGTTTGTAACCTCCTCCAGCACCGTGTGCGCCGGAGCCTGCACCGGCCTTGGCGTTGCGCCGAGCAGCATAGGCGAGGTGATAGGAATTTTTAAGGCGTACTGCACGCGCGTGGGCAGCGGGCCGTTCCCTACGGAGCTTCACGACGAGGTTGGAGCGCAATTGAGCCGACAGGGCAACGAATTTGGCTCTACCACCGGACGCGCGCGCCGCTGCGGTTGGCTCGACTTGGTGGCGCTCAGGTACTCCATCATGGTCAGCGGCGCTACGCAGCTCTTCATGATGAAAGCTGACGTGATGGATAACTTCGACGCCATCAGGGTTTGCGTAGCCTACCGCATCAACGGCGCCGCCACCGACCGCTACCCATACGAGGTGGATACGCCGATTGAGCCGGTGTATGAGGAATTTCGGGGGTGGAAAAAGCCCGTATCGGGCTGCCGGACGGAAAAAGACCTCCCGCAGGAGCTCCTTGACTACGTAAAGTTCATTGAGCTTCAGACAGGCGTGCCCGTAAAATTTATTTCCGTAGGCCCCGATAGGAGCGAAACCGTGCTGCGGTAAAGTGAATTGTAAAATCTTGAATACCTTAAATCCTTAAAAACATTACCAACGATGACAAAGTATGAAATCCGGCATCCGGCCCATCCGGCCGACGCCAAACACTACGACACGCAGCGCCTGCGCGAAGAGTTTCTGATTGAGAAGCTCATGGAAGACGACACGGTGCACATGGTTTACACCATGTTCGACCGCCTGATTGTGGGGGGAGCCGTTCCCCGCGCCAAGCGGCTGGAGCTCGAAGCCATTGACCCGCTCAAGGCGCCGTTTTTCCTGCACCGCCGGGAGCTGGGTATTATCAACGTGGGCGGAACGGGCACGGTAAGCGTGGACGGCAAAGAGTTCACGCTACAGTACAAGGAGGCGCTCTACCTCGGCAGCGGCGACCGCAAGGCGCTGTTCGGAAGCGTAAACCCCGACAAGCCCGCGCACTTCTACTTCAACTCTGCGTCCGCGCACAAGAATTGCCCGGACAGGCACATCACGCTGGCGGATGCGGTGGCAGTCGATACCGGCTCGCTCGAAACCTGCAACGACAGGCGTATAAACAAGCTAATCGTAAATCAGGTGCTCGAAACGTGCCAGCTGCAAATGGGCATGACCGAGCTGAAGCCCGGCAGCGTGTGGAACACCATGCCGCCGCACATCCACTCGCGCCGCATGGAGGCATACTTCTACTTTGAGGTGCCGCAGGGGCAAGCCGTGTGCCACTTCATGGGCGAGCCCGCCGAAACGCGGCACATCTGGATGCTCAACGAGCAGGCGGTGATTTCGCCCGCATGGTCTATCCACGCCGCCGCCGCCACCAGCAACTACATTTTCATTTGGGGCATGGCCGGCGAAAACCTCGACTACGGCGACCAGGATTTCACCACGCCCGACGCGCTGAGGTAGGAACAGCTCGCGAACCGCCCCCTGCGCGCCGTCCAACCCTATTTTCCCAACAAAGCGACCTCAGCCTTGCGCTGAGGTCGCTTTGTTATTTTAAGTGAGGTAAAAGTGAGGTTTGCGGCGCAAGCTCCGCCGAAAACGTGTAAACGCCGTTTGCAATAAAACCTGAAAAATCTTGCGCCGGAATTAGCTTTGGTGGTTTCCCAGTCGCCTTTTCAGCGTTTCTATTACTTTATTTTGCTCCTTGAGCGTCTGCTTTTGCTCTTCAAATGCCTGTTTTTGCTCCTCAAATGCTTGCTTTTGCTCCTCAAATGCCTGCTTTTGCTCCTCAAATGCCTGCTTTTGCTCTTCGATCGCCTTGTCTTTGCCTTCTATTATTTTGTCTTTACCCTCTATTACTTTATCTTTGTCGCTGAGCGCTTTCTTTTGCTTCGCAATGAGCCGCTCTCTCTCTTGAAGCCCGCTCCAGTACTCATCCTCCATTTCCATCTCTATCCGGACGTTTTTGCTTTCGGAAGCCATGCGCAGGCGGCGAATTATGGGCCGGTAGGCTTCCGGAAAATCGCCCTCGTCAACGTTCATAATGTGGCTATCTTGGGTGCGGTTTTCCTGATCAAAAATGCTCAGCAGCATTTCGAGGTCGTCGCGCCGCCGCCGCTTCAGCTGGTCCAGCTGCACAATCCACGACCGGTGGTGAAGCCCCTCAATAAATGCGTTTGCCCCCGGCAGCGTCTCGTTGGTTGTCCGGTCTTTCACCGTGTTGTCAACCTGTATAACCGGATGGCCGGGCATTCCGAGGTCGTATCCCAGCAAAAAAATGCAGTATATCTGGCGGGGTTTTTCCTCCCCGTCGCCGCCATCTGTGTAAACGTTGCTCTTATTTTGGTAGTGCGCCCCCACGTAGCGGCGAAAGCGCATGATGTCCGACGAGAATTTGGCTTTTTGCAGCTCTATCATCACCGTTTTGAACCGGCTGTCCGGAAGCGATATTTTGGCGGAAAAATCAAATCGGCAAACGGTAAGAAACTCTTCCTTTTCGCCCTCCGGAGCCTCGTCCTTTTCTTCTTTGGGCACATATACGGTGCGCTCCTGCGCGGAAAACCCCAACTCAATAACCTCCTCTCCAATGATTGCCGAGATGAAAGATTTGGCTACCCGCTCATCTTCCATCATAAACTTGAAAACCGTATCGTATATCGGGTTTGCTATATTCATTTTACTTCATTTTAGCGTTGTTTTTATCTTTCAAAAGCAAAATTAATGCCAAAGGTATGGAAAATTTCCGGCACAAAAAGTATTTGTTGCTCTCCACGAATTACGCTAATTTTTGTCATAATTCGTGGACAAATTACCATGCCGCCATTCTAAGCCGGTAAGAAGTATAAAGCTGACGCAAGCCATTCCGCGCTTTGCGCAGTTCCTAATTCTCAACGCTACTCATACGCTCCCATTTTGAGCATGCTCACCTCTTTTGTGGATAGTATTCTCCACTTTCCGCGCTCCAGCGATTTTTTGGTAAGCCCTGCAAAATATACGCGGTCGAGCTTTTTGACTTCGTAGCCCAGCGCCTCAAACATGCGCCGCACCACGCGGTTGCGTCCGGAGTGAATTTCCAAGCCCACTTCGCACTTATCCTCCATGTTGGTGTAGCCTACTTCGTCGGCAACGGCAATGCCGTCTTCGAGCTCTACGCCTTCCACGAGCTTGTCCATGTCGGGCTTTTTGAGGGTTTTGTCCAGCGTAACCTGATACACCTTGCGCTTGTTGTAGCTGGGGTGGGTGAGCGTTTTGGTCAGCTCGCCGTCGTTGGTAAAGAGGAGCACGCCGGTGGTGTTTTTGTCCAGTCGCCCCACCGGGTACACGCGCTCCGAGCACGCGCCCGCAATGAGGTCCATCACCGTTTTGTCGGCGTGGGGGTCTTCCGCTGTGGTTACGTAGCCTTTGGGCTTGTTGAGCACGATGTACACCTTTTTTTCGCCCGAAAGCTTATCGCCGTTCCAGCAAATTTCGTCGGTTGGCAGTACCTTTGCCCCGAGCGTTGTAACAACTTCCCCGTTTACGGTAATTTCTCCTTTTTGTATGTACTCATCGGCTTCGCGGCGCGAGCACACGCCCGAGTTGGCAATGAACTTGTTGAGTCGCACGGGCATGTTCGGCTCTTTGACCTGAATTTCCCTCGCCGGTTTTCTTTCGGCGCGAGGCTTGGCGCTGCGCGACCCGTAGCTGTCCTCTTCGCCGTAGGTCTTGCGGGCGTAGGGTTTTCTTTCGCTGCCGTAGCTGCGGCGTTCGCCAAAGGGTTTTTCGCGGCGGGGGCTGTCGTCGCGGTCGCCAGATGCTTTTCTTGAGCGGTAGCCGCGCGGCTCTTCTTCCCGATAGGGCTTGCGGGCGTAAGGCCTGCCCTCGTCCGTTCTGTCGCGGTCGTAGGTGCGGCGCTCGCTGCGCGGTTTTCCCCTGTAGAACTTGTCAAACCCCGGCGACGCTGACCGCCTTTCGTCGCCATCCCTGCCGGCGGCGCGGCGGCGCGGCTTTTCGTCGTCGCTGTACGAGGAGCGTGGGGCGCGGCGCGGTTTTTCGTCGTCGCTATATGCGGCGCGTGGGGCGCGGCGCGGTTTTTCGTCGTAGCTTTCGTCGGCAGATGCTTCGCTTTGCGGCGTGCGGTTTTTGAAAAAGCTTTGCCGCGTGGCTGTCCGGCCGGCGGGTTGCTCTCCGTCGTCCTTGCGCTCGCGAGGTTTCGGCTCGTCGCCACCGGTAGGGGGTTCGGCGCTGCGCGAAGCAGCGGTAGCTTGTTTTTTGCGCTCTAAGCTGCCTGTTCGCGGGCGGTAAGCTTTAGGCTCTTCCTGATTATTCTCCATAAATAGTTGCCTCTTTACAATTTTTAATGACCAAATATCCGACAAAAGTAGCTTATTTTGCAATATGATTGGTATTTATTTGCACATACCTTTTTGCAAGCTCAGGTGCGGGTACTGCGATTTTTACGCTACGACTTCGCAAACGCTTGTGCAGCCAACGGTTTTGGCGATGCTGCACGAAATGGAAAGGCGAAAAAATTATTTTTCGCAGGTAGAAAAAAATTCCTCCGCGTTGCAAAAATCGACCCTGTACATTGGCGGAGGCACGCCCTCGCAGCTGCCGCCGGACATGCTCGCCGCGCTGTCGCAAAAAGCGGTGGCAACGTTTTGCGTTGCGCCGCCCGAAGAGTTTACGGTGGAGCTAAACCCCGACGACGTTACGCCTGAGTACTTGCAGCGGCTGCGCGGCATGGGCGTTAACCGCGTCAGCATTGGCGTACAGTCGTTTTTTGACGACGACTTGCAGCGCCTCCGCCGACGGCACAGCGCGCGGCAAGCCATACGCAGCGTGCAGCTGGCGCAAGCGGCGGGGTTTGAAAATATCTCCGTTGACCTCATCTACGGCCTGCCCTGCATGGACGTTGAGCGTTGGCGCAGCAACCTCAAGACCGCGTTTTCGCTGGGCGTGCAGCACCTTTCGGCCTACGCGCTCACCATCGAAAAGCGAACCCCCTTTGGCGTGCTCCGGCGCAAAAACAAGCTGCCGCTGCCGCACGAGGACGAAGTGGCCATGCAGTACGACCTGCTCTGCCAAGCGAGCGCGGAGAACGGCTGGCTGCACTACGAAATCTCCAGCTTTGCCCGCAGCGGATTTTTTTCCATGCACAACACGGCCTACTGGCAGCAGCAACCCTACATTGGCATTGGCGCGGCGGCGCACTCGTACAACGGATGGCAGCGGCAAAGCAACGTTGCCAGCTGTGCGCAGTACATCAAAAATGTGGAGGAGGGCGCAGATTTTTTTGAGCTCGAAAGCCTGAGCATGGAAAACCGCTACAACGAGTACGTTTTTACGGGGCTGCGCACCGTGTGGGGCGTAAGCAAAAGTTATTTGCAGGCAAATTTTGATAACCGGTTGATAAATTATTTTTTTTCTCACGCAAGGAAACATATTGAGAATAAAAGTATTATAGCAGACGACGACAGAATAGCCATTCCCGAAAACCGCTGGTTTGTAGCGGATAGCATCATTGTTGATTTAATTTGGGCATAAATTTTTACCTTTGCGAAAAAATATCGACCGTAAGAGGGCGTTGACGGGTTTAATTCAGGTACTATGAACAACAAGCTACGTATTTTTTTTATAGCGCGACCGCTTGCCGTAATTTGCTTTTTCCTGCCCTGCCTTGCGCAGGCGCAAACGTTTGTAGCGAACGCTTTTGACATTCCCCAGCACATTATGAGCAGCGGCAGGCTGAGCGCCGAGCAGCTGGCAGCCTTTGTTACCGTTGCCGCTACCGACGGCGACGCTGAGCGCGCGGCACGGCTGGCGCCGCTCTACATTGCCGAAGCGCAAACGGAAGGCGTAAACCACGATATAGCCTTTGCGCAAATGATTCTGGAAACAGGATTTTTGCAGTTCAAAGGGCTTGTCAACCCGCAGATGAACAACTTTTGCGGGCTGGGGGCAACAAGCCCAACGCAAACAGGGCACATCTTTCCCGACGAGCAGACAGGGATTCGGGCGCACATTCAGCACCTGAAAGCGTACGCCAGCAAAGAGCCGCTTTTTGGCGAGCTGATAGACCCCCGCTACCACTTTGTAAGCCCAAAGGGGAAAGCCCCCACCATCGACGCGCTTACCGGCACGTGGGCGCAAGACCCGCAGTACGCCGCAAAAATAAAATCGCTGCTAAAGCGAATGTACTACAGCGCAAGCGTAGAGTTTTGATGACCTCCGCAGGGCAACGACTTGCAGCGATGAAAAATCTGCCTTTCGGGCAGCGGTAAGTGTAATTTCAACTACACATCCCCCAAAAAGCGAACTTCGATGACTTTAGCGAGCGCCAAATAAAGGAAATACAGCATAAAATCAACAGCAGACCCAGAAAAAATTTAAAGTTTTATTCACCAAAAGAAATTTTCTTCCGATATTTGCACGATAAAGTTGCATTGAGATATTGAATCTACGCTTTCGCTTTTGCAGCAAAAAACAAAAAGAACTTTCGGAGATTTTACTCCGAAAACTCTTTTTGTTGCCCCTAAACCAGCGGGGGTTAATCCTCCGTTCTCAATTCTTCGGGTACCCCACTGTTTGCGAAAGCGTTATGGCGTATCCGGGTTTCAGGCCTATTACTTTGGCGAGGTCGTCCCTATCTACAAAGCCGCGCACCACAGTTGCCAACCCCTCTGAGGCGCAGTACAGGTAAACATTTTGCGAAATGAAGCCGCAGTCGGCGTAAGCCATCTTTTCGTCCGACATTTTGGCGGCGTCGTAAACGTAAACGAGGTTGAGCGGGGCTACGCTTACAAAACTTTGCTTTCCGGTCTTGGAGCGCAGGTCGCCACTTTTTACCAGCTCCAGCGCGTTGTCCTTAGCGTTGTAGAGGTACAGGCCTTTCTCCAGCGCCACGTAAATTTCAAATTCCTGCTTGTTGTTGGCAGAGGGTGCGGTGCGCATGCCGTTGCGGTTGAAGCCGCCGGCCGCCCACAGCAGGTTTGAGATGGTTTGCTCGCTGAGCGCCTTTGCGTCGAACTCGCGTGAGCTTTTGCGCTGCGACAGGGCTTCCATGAGCGGTTTGCCGCCGCTCTTTTGCGGAGCGGGCAGCTGGATGTTTTGTGCAAATGCGGTGGCTGAAGCCATCAGCGCGACCGCGCATAACGTTACTGTTTTCATCATTTTTTTTGTTTTTTTAGTGAGTGATTAAATGTTATTCTGAATTAGCCAACTTTTAAATTTTGGCGTAGCGTAAGTCCGAAGTTGCCCCTGCTCGGAGAATATCAAAAAAGCCTCCAGCTCCCGATGCCTGTTCAGCAAAGCCTTTGCGCTGTCCGCGCCCATCACCATAAAGGCGGTGGCGTATGCGTCGGCAACGGCGCAGCTGGCGGCGGCAACGGTTGCGCTAAGCAGGCTGTTGTGCGCGGGTCGCCCCGTAACGGGGTCGATGGTGTGCGGGATTTTTGTGCCGTCGCTCACGTAAAAGCGGCGGTAGTTGCCCGACGTTGCCACTGCCCGGTTGCTGATTTCTATTGTGCCCGCCATGTCTGCACCCGGGGTAAAGTTGCCATCTTTTGGCATGTCCACGCCCACCGTCCACTTTTTGCCGTTGGGCTTTACGTCGCCGCAGCGAACTTCGCCGCCAATTTCGACCAGATAGCTGGTAATGCTCCGGCTTTCGAGAAAGCGCGCCACCACGTCCACCGTGTAGCCTTTGGCTATGGCGTTGGCGTTGAGCTGGGCGCGAGGGTCTGACTTCACGAGCCGGTTGTTGACAACAGCAAACTTGTCCATGCCGCAGAGCTGCTTCAGGCTGTCGATTTGCCGCTGCGCGGGCGGCGTGCTGTGCTCCGTCGCGCCAAATCCCCACGCGGCAAACAGCGGCGATGCGCCAGCGTCACATGCGCCGTGTGTTTGCAGGCTTGCCTGCCGCGCTACTTCAAAGCACTCCACAAAGTAACCGTCCAGCGCCACGTCTTCGTTGCGGTTCACCCTGGAGATTACGGATTCTTTGTCGTAGATGGAGAGCGATTTTTCCACGCGCTGCATGAGCTGCTCTACCTCGCGCTGTAACAGCGTGTCTGCACCGGCGCAGGCTACGGTGTAGGTGGTGCCCAGCGCAACCCCCGCGATTCGCGGATACGCTGCGTCTGCGCTACAGCCTCCCCCCAGCGCAAGCGCGACGCCAAGCAAAAAAAACGACAGCTTATTCATTCCAACAGATATTTTTTGTAGCCAACCACTGCGCAGAAAAGTCCAAAGATAGCTATTTTGTTAAATGCTTGTACACATTTTTACAACTTTTTGCGGCGTTCTCCGGCGCTACGAGCACATTGTTGCCAAGAACACGTCGAGCGTTGGCAGCAGCGCTTTGATGCTAAGCAGGTTGCTAAGGCTTATTTTTCCCACCACGTAGCAAAAATCGTTGCTTGTATATTTTTCCGAAATCTCCACAAAGCGAAAATGCTCAAAGTCGCTCACGTTGCGGTAGCGCAGGTAGATACTCACAAGGTTGTCGGTAACGTACTTGGGCGCGTTGGGCGTGTTGAGCTTTTTGTACTCGTAGCGGTAGTCGTGAAACCGCGCGGTAATGTCCGAGAGCACCGCCGAGCCGGTAGGCAGCCCGCCCGCGCCCTTGCCGAACATGAACTGCTTGTCGTAAAACTGCCCGCGAATAACCACGCCGTTGTACTCATCCTCCACGCTGTAAATGTAGAGGTCTGGGGTGAGCATACGCGGCATGACGTAGAGGGTAATGTTGCCGTCTTCCGTTTTGCCGACGCGCGCCACCAGCTTTATTTTGCGCCCTTTTTCCTTGGCGTAGCAAATGTCGCACTCGGCAAGGTTGGAGATGCCAAAGTTGAACACCTCGCTCGGCGGAATTATCACGCCAAAGGCGTGCAGCGTAAGTATCACCAGCTTGTAGAGCGAGTCGTACCCGTCCACGTCGAACGAGGGGTTGCTTTCGGCAAAACCGAGCTCCTGCGCCTGCCTGAGCGCGTTGGCGTAGGTTTCGCCCTCGTTAAAAATTTTGGAGAGAATGTAGTTCGACGATCCGTTCAGGATGCCCGTAACGGAGGTGAGCAAGTCGTTGTCGTAGTACTCCTCGAGGTTGCGGATAACGGGAATACTGCCGCAGGCCGAAGCGTCGTAGAGCAACGCCACGTTGTGCTGCTGCTGTAGCGCTATCATTTCGGACAAGTGCTCCGCCAGCATAGCCTTGTTGCCGCTCACAACGCTTTTGCCGCGCTGCATGGCGGTTTTCACAATGCTGTATGCGTCGGCGGCGTTGTCGATGAGCTCCACCACGAGGTTGATTTCGGGGTCGCCAAGGATGTCCTCAGCGTTAGCGGTGAAGTACTTTGCGTCAATGCTGCGCTTTTTTTCGGAGTTTTTTATGCAAATATGCTTGATTTGCGCATCAACGGTTTTGCTTTTTTGCAGCACGGTGTAAAGCCCCCTCCCCACCGTTCCGAAGCCAAATAAGCCAATGGTCAACTTGTTCATGTTTAATTTAGGAATTACGACTGTCTCAATTACGAATTACGAATAATGCGCACGCTGCGCTACGAGCTGCAAAGGTACAAAAATTTAAGCTGAAAATTGAAAGTTGAGAATCGCGTGCGCCGGATTTCTGCGCGGGCTCAAAATTCAAACGCCAGCGCTGCAACTCCCACCGGCAAATCTTTGGGCGAGGGGAGGGTTACCTCAACGCCGCCGCCGGTTTTTTTCCACGCAGCGGGCTTGCCTGTTTGCAGGCATACGATTTTGCCGCCCGGCGCGGGCTCGTTGCCCTGCCATGTAACGCTTCGGGGGGCAGGCTGACCCTCCTCCCAGCAGGCAATGGCGTATGTTTTTTTGCCGTCCTTGCTTTGGGTAAACCACGTGTCGCCGCTGTGGTATATTGGGGCGGGGCGGGTGTTGAAAATGGCCTTGCCGTTTTTTTGCAGCCACGCTCCCACCTGCCGCAGCCTCGCCACCACCTCGCCGGGCAACGTCCCGTCGGGCTTGGGGCCAATGCCCAGCAGAAGATTTCCGCCCTTTGCCGTAATTTCCGCCAGCGTGTGAATTACTTTTGTCGGCGTTTTGTAAACGTCGGTGGGCACGTAGCCCCAGTCGTTCCCCAGAGGGATGCAGCTTTCCCACGGAGCGTCCGGCCGGCTGTCGGGAATACCCCGCTCGGGGGTTTGGTAGTTCTCAAATTCGCCCGGCACGGTGCGGTCAACCATTAGTATGCCGGGCTGGTAGCGCCTTGCCATAGCCGCAATCCTGGGCATGTCAATATCCTGCGAGCCTTTGTAGGCGCGTCCGGCGCGGGCAGCGCCACCTGCAGGGCGCACCCATCCGCCGTCGAGCCAGAGAATGTCGATAGCGCCGTAGTCGCCGTTGAGCAGCTCCTCAATTTGGCTATAGGTAAACTCCTTGAATTTATTCCACCGCCAGGGGTTTTTGTCAATGCTGTAGTTGTTGTTGCGGTTGGGGGTTGCGTACCTGTCCCACCAGTAGTACTGCGAATGCCAGTCGGGCTTTGAGAAGTACGCGCCCACCATGTAGCTCTCCTGCCGGAAAGCGGCAAACACCTCCTTTGCCACGTTTCGGCGCGGGTCGTCCCTAAAAGCGCCCTTTGCAATGGAGAAATCGCTTTGCTTGGTGTCGAACATGTTGAAGCCGTCGTGGTGCTTGGTGGTAAATACCACGTAGCCCATTCCCGCTTGCCGGCCTGCCGTTGCCCACGCCGCAGGGTCAAACTTGTCGGGCTTAAAGGAATCTATCGTAGCCCAGTAGCTGCGCTTGTAGGCGTCGTAGGAGGCGGCGCTGTCGCGGGGAATCCACTCCTCCTCCTCAGAGCAGATAGACCACGACTCAACAATGCCGAGCCGGGAGTACAGCCCCCAGTGGATTAACATGCCAAATTTCAGGTCTTGCCACCTGTCGAGCTGCCGGATAACCTCCGGCTCTTTGGGCGGAACGTATTCGCTCGACCTTTCGTGCGCAAAGGTTTGCGCACCGAGCGATGAGGAAATCAGGCTGAAGAACAGCAGGCAGTATAGCTTGTTTGCCATTTTTTGGTATGAAGTTTAAAAAATAATTTGGGGCGTTCTGTTTACTCTACCACGATACGATTTTCAATTCGCAGGACATACTTTGTGTCCTTAAAAAAATTATATGATTATCCGCGAAGCGACCTGTTGTAAATTTTCGACTTGAACGCAGTGTTGTATGACACAGCCGCCACAGGCAATCGGTCGAAAATCTGCTCACTGCAATATCGTCGGCTGAATTTGTAACAGAACTCGTTCAGGTAAATGCTGTAAATACTCTTTTGTAAGCTGGTGGCGCATACCCAAAAGCAGCCGTTTAAGCTTTACAACCTGTTTCAGCTTTTTATATGAGGTTGAATCGTCGGTGGCTAACTCCGCCGCTGCGTCAACGTGCTCTTTGACAATTTCCGTAACAGTATCAGCTCCCAAATCGGCTGATAGCGTTTATGACCCAGCTGTCGTTGCAGCTTTTTGAGGCGGTAATGTTCCGTGCAGCCATATTGGGGGCATGGCCACTCCGAATACGTCTCGTTGCGCCTTAAAATGCGCGCTTACCCCAGAGAGATGGCTACTCGTTTTCTTCATAATAATACGAATAATCAATTCCTTTCATAAACATTTCACGGCTGTTGATTTCATCCGTAAGGGCATTTTTCAGTAGATTCTTCAGCTCCATGCCGTTTGTAGGACTTTTTACCATTGCGTTCATGTAATCGTTTTTACTAATCTTGCTCCAATCAACGCAACGCTTTAGCCGTTTCTTGAGCATCAAATCCAACCAAATTCGCGTACTTCGCCCATTACCCTCCATGAATGGGTGGGCAATGTTCATTTCCGCATATTTATCGGCAATTTCATCGAATGTGTTTTCAGGCATTTCTTCTATTTGCTTTAACGTATTGCCCAAAAATTGAGCTGCCGCAAATTGAAAGCCACCCTTTGAAATGTTTTTTTGTCTTACTTGTCCGGCAAAATCGTAAAGCCCGCCGAACAGATAGGCGTGGATTTGTTGTAAGCCTTTGGTTGTTCCCACTTCTATGCTGTCGATAAAAGAGCTTTCAAACAAGGCGTATGCTTTTGTTTTACTTTTTCCATCTATACTTTCACCGCTGTAAGTAAACCATTCGATAAAACGGTTTGCTTTTTTAGCTGGGAATTGTTTGCCGAGCGCAATAATGCCATTATAGTCAAGCACATCAGCTAAATAGCGCTTGCCATCACTCGCCAATAGTTTCAGTTGGGTAGTGGCGCTCACCAACTTGCTGTTTTCTTTTTTTAGCTTGGCCTTGAGATATTTCCAATAGTTTCGTGCTTTATTGTAGTCGTCCCGGTCAGTAAGGACAGCGACTATATCCAAAACGGAAAACCACCATTTGTTGTTCTCTTCGTCCCAAACCGCACGAACTTCTCGATCGTCAAAAAAACGGATGGATATTTTTGTGTTATTGCTCATTATCATCGGCTTACTGCCCGACTTGTGAATTTCCTAAAGATGTTTTTGGCTTCTTGCGAAGCTTCTACAGCGTATCTGCCCGTATATCTGCGCTATTTTCAATCTTAACTGCCCGATTGTTACGAACTTCGTCCAGCCCACCCCCTTAATAGCCTGAAACGCTTCTTTTTACAGAATACCGTCATCATCGGGAACGTATAAAGCAATCGGCTTCCGACTTTTACGAGCCACTAAGGACCAACTCTTTTTCGGCAAATTCAAAATATTCCTTTTGATTTGCCCTGAATTTTCGCGTTGATACTACCTGCATAACATTCTATAGTTTGCGCAAAAGTAGCGATTTTTTTCCTTACCCGCAAAAATGGTTTTATGATTATCCGCGAAGCGACCTGTTGTAAATTTTCGACTTGAAATCAGTGCTGTATGACACAGCCGCCACAAGCAATCGGTCAAAAATCTGCTCACCGCAATATCGTCGGCTGAATTTAACGATATTCATATCCGTTATTTTTATAATTATTTCGCCACGAAAATACTGAATATGAATGATATATGTAAATAAAAAGAATTTTTTTACAATTTTTTTATCGCAAAGAACCGGATATGTTCAATGAGGCCGCTTTGCGGATAATCATAAAAAAGAATTTGGAGTGTTCTGTTTACTCTACCACGATACGATTTTCAATTCGCAGGACATACTTTGTGTCCTTAAAAAAATTATTCATCCGTATCATATTCCTTGTGTTATCTTTCGGGTAGCTGCTATTGGCAATGTATGCCTTTTTGATTTCATAGCCGTGCGCTTCTTCCGTGTTCTCAAAATGCCGGATTGTTATGCGCAGCTGCTCCTCTTTATCCTTTTTCCAATCCTTGTCTTTTCTTGTTGTTAATTCCACGAAAATGACAGTCGAGTTACAGGATAAAAGCCCATCGCTGCACCTGTCGGGCTTTCCGTCGGGTCTTCTTAAAGCTATGCTGTTGTCCAGTGCAACGAACAAAACGTCGTAGGAGTAATCGTTATGAACTACAGCAATCCACTTCTTACCGTCGGCTTCGTCAAGAAAGGCGGGTTTATGTGGGGGAGGCGCATCGTCGCAAAGCCCGAAACGTTTTTTTCTGGATACACGCTGATTGGGGGAATCAAAAAAGCTCATAGCTCATGTTGTTGCTGAAATTCTAATAATTTGGCAAACAAATCGTTACTTTCATCAAATTTGTTGCTCAACGCATTTTCGTCAGAGGGAAGCCCGTCAAACGTATCAAGCGGCTTAACAGTGCCCTCCTTTTCATTTAGCTCGTAAATAGATAGGTCGCCTGCGTTAACAATCGAGCTAAGAGGTACTGTTTCATTCAAGCTTTCCCTTTGCTTTTCCGTGCTAATTAGCGATTTTAGCTTTCCCGCTTTTACTGCCAACGTTAAGTAGCCAATCAGGTACGGGCTGTGAGTAGTCAAAATCAGCTTGTTGCCATCGTTCATGTTGTTAAACGCCAGCAAGCTTTGCAGCATTTTCCACTGCGAGGCCGGAAATAAATTTTGTTCGGGCTCCTCGACGATATTTATAAGTATTGCCTTATCGAACTTGGCAGATAGCGCGGAAAGCGCCACCATTCTTTGCTCGTCGGTCAAGCTGGCGTTACGCCATATTTCCTGTACGCCCTTTTCAAACCGCGCTTTCTCTTGGCTGCTCATAGTTGCTTTGCTTTCGCTTTGTTTTTTTACAGATTTTGCCAAATAATAAGAAACCAAAAACAAAGGGACAAACGATTGAAAGCCGCTTGCGGCTTCGGTTATTTCAACTTTGTAATTGCCGCCGCGCAGGTAAAGATTATCGTACCGCTTGTTATATTCAACGTCAATTTCATTAATCGGCAAAGATAAATCTTTCAGCTCGTTTTTTGCTTTGCCATATTCGATATGAAAGTCACGCAAAGCGCCCGACAGCCGTATTTCTCCGGCATCTTTAACATAAGTCAAAAAATTTCTTTCGGCGGGAACATACATAATTTGCGGCAAAAGGTACGCTGCTCTTGCGTTTTCGGTAATTGACATTGCGCCGTCCCTGTACGTGATACGGTAGGCGTCGCCCTGATAATCTATCACGGAGTTAGGCTTTAGGTAGGTATCATCTTTTTTGGCGTCGGCGGAACCCAGCCTGTGGTATGGTAAAAATTGATTTCTGAAACGGTTTGTATCCTTGCGCTCAAACCATTTCTTGTCGTAGTCGCCTCTTACCAATGCCTTTTCAATCCACTTGAAGGTAGATATTAGCTTTGCCACAGCGCTTTTACCCGAACCCTGATTCCCGATAAATACCGTAACCTTGTTAATTTCAACGCATCCGTATTTAATTGAACCAAAATTTTCGATTTTTATTTGCTGCATATTTTGCGGTTTTTATGGCTAAATTATTTTGAAATAGCAAGGTTTTTACAGGACAATTCGCTCTCGTGCTTTGGGAATAAAATTTTTCCGCGCTTACTCACGCATATTCCAGGGGTTTACCACCGTTAACCCTTGAATAGCCTTGAAATCATCTATGTTTCGGGTCAGCAATGTTAAGTTGAGGAAAAGTGCAGCTGCCGAAGCAATTGCTATTGAAAAAAGCTATGATAACATTGGAATCTAATAAATATCCCGTTCCCATTCGTTTCTGCTTCTTTTCAGCGCGGTTTGAAATTCTTCGTGCTGCTCGTCGGAAAGATGCAGGGCGCCTGCAAATTGTTCCGACAGGCGTTGTTGGGGTTTGTGGCCTTCGTCCGCTTCCGTCCGCACGCGGATAAGCCGTAAGTATTCCATATCGCGCAAAAGACGCAGCGCGTCATTGTTGAGAATATCAATGCTCATCGTCGTCATACTGTTTGCCTTAATTTGTTTCTCCGCAAATATACGCAAAATATTCTACCTCCGGCTCTCCTCACCGTATCGTAGTTCCGCCTCCCGCGTTCAGCGCCTTGGCGTGCTTGATAATCACTTCCTTTACGCCATGCGCAATGGCCTTAAACGCGCTGTCAACTTTGGGAATCATGCCGCCGGAGATAATGCCTTCGGCTTTGTACTCTTCGTACAGCTCGCGGGTTATTTCGGGGATGGCGGTGGCGTCGTTGCCGGGGTCGCGGAGCACGCCGTTCTTTTCAAAGCAAAAGACGAGGCGCGTGGGCATTAGGTCGCTCATGGCGATGGCCAGCGACGAAGCCACGCTGTCGGCGTTGCTGTTGAGCAGCGTGCCGTGCGTGTCGTGCGTAATTGCCGAAAACACCGGCGTTAGCCCTTGCTCCATCAGGGTCTGTATGAACCTTGTGTTGATTTGCACAAGGCTAACGTCGCCCACAAAGCCGTAGTCTATGGGCGTGGGGCTGCGCCTGACGGCGGGAATGGCGTTGCCGTCCGCGCCCGACAGCCCGATGGACTGGCAGCCCAGCGCGTGCAGCTTGGCCACGATGCTCTTGCTAATCCAGCCTGCGTACACCATGCTCGTCACCTTGAGCGTTTCGGCGTCGGTTACGCGCCGCCCCTCCACCATCTGCGTGGGGATGTGCAGCGCGTCGCACAGCTTGGTTGCCAGCTTGCCCCCTCCGTGCACCAAAATTTTGAAGCCGCGAATGGCGGAAAAATCTTTCAGGAGCTGCGCCAGCTGCGCCTCGTCGTCGATTACGTTTCCGCCTACCTTTACAATGTTCAGCATGTTCTGTTACCGTTTGATGTTGAAATTTCCAACCCATAAAGATACAACAGCTTTTTTGACCATGCAACAATTTTTTTTCAGCCGGAGTAGCTGCCTTGCAGGCCTTCCTGAGCGGGGAGAGGCGGCGCTTGTGGCTCGTAGCGACATTCGCCTCACCCCACGCACCCCTCCAAATTCACCTGAAGCAGCTTTTGCGCCTCTACTGCAAACTCCATAGGCAGCCGGTTGAGCACCTCGCGCGCATACCCGTTCACGATTAGCCCCACGGCGTCTTCGGTGGAGATGCCGCGCTGGTTGCAGTAGAACAGCTGGTCTTCGCCAATTTTGGAGGTTGTCGCCTCGTGCTCCACCACCGCCGACGGGTTGTTTACCTCAATGCGGGGAAAGGTGTGCGCACCGCACCTGTCGCCGAGCAGCAGGCTGTCGCACTGCGAAAAGTTGTGCGCCCCGGCGGCATTTTTGCTCACCTTAACCATGCCCCGGTACGAATTTTGGCTGTGCCCCGCCGATATGCCCTTGCTCACGATGCGGCTGCTGGTGTTTTTGCCTGTGTGAATCATTTTAGCGCCCGTGTCGGCTTGCTGGTAGTTGTTGGTTAGCGCCACCGAGTAGAACTCCGACGACGAGCCGTCGCCCTGAAGGATGGTGCTGGGGTACTTCCACGTGATGGCCGAGCCCGTTTCGACCTGCGCCCACGAGAGCTTGGCGTTGCTGCCCTTGCAAATGCCGCGCTTGGTAACAAAGTTGAAGACGCCGCCGCGCCCCTGCCTGTCGCCCGGGTACCAGTTTTGCACCGTAGAGTACTTCACCTCCGCATTTTTCAGCACCACAATTTCGACTACGGCGGCGTGCAGCTGGTTTTCGTCGCGCTGCGGGGCGGTGCAGCCCTCAAGGTACGACACGTAGCTGCCCTCCTCCGCCACAATGAGCGTGCGCTCAAACTGCCCCGTGCCCCGCGCGTTGATGCGAAAGTAGCTCGACAGCTCCATAGGGCACCGCACGCCTGCGGGAATGTAGCAAAACGAGCCGTCGCTAAAAACCGCCGAGTTGAGCGCCGCAAAAAAGTTGTCGCCCACCGGCACCACCGAAGCCAGATACTTTTGCACCAGCTCGGGACGCTCCTGCACCGCCTCGCCAAACGAGCAAAAGATAATGCCTTTCTCCGCCAGCGCCGCGCTAAACGTCGTTTTGACCGACACGCTGTCCATCACCGCGTCAACCGCCACCCCTGCGAGCGTCTTTTGCTCCTCGAGCGGGATGCCCAGCTTGTCGAACGTAGCCCGCAGCGCGGGGTCAACCTCGTCCATAGATTTTTTTGCGGCGGCAGGCTTGGGCGCGGCGTAGTAGATAATATTCTGGTAGTCGATTTGGGGGATTTGCAGCTGCGCCCACGTGGGCATTTGCATGTTTAGCCAGCGGCGGTAGGCGTTGAGGCGAAAGCGAAGCAGCCACGCCGGTTCGCTTTTCTTTGCCGAAATGAGCCGCACAACCTCCTCGCTCAACCCCTTGGGGATAACCTCGCTCTCAACGTCGGAGGTGAAGCCGTATTTGTAGTCGCCGCCGGTAATGTTTTGTATAATGTCTTCGGTCGCCATTTTTTTACTTTTTTTCGGGTACGAAGATACAAAATATATTGTCCACGAATTGCACGAATTTTTTGCCCCCAAAAAGCCCCCTTAGCAGCGCCGATTTCATCCCCGACGCATTTGCCCTTATTCTTCCTTACGCTGCGCTACTGAGGGGGATTGGGGGAAAATTACGAGGAATTTCTTTGCTAAATTTGTGGACAATAACACCGCTCCCCTTCGGGGGTTGCCCGCAGCTGCGATTATTTTGCTATATTTGCAGCTGTTACAAAAGTAAAATGCAACGATGACAACTTACCAAAAAATCAATACCATTTACAAGCGCGACATGAGCAGCGGCAGCAAGCGCATGATTGTTGGCGAATGGTCGCAGCCCGAATTTGAGTACCTGAAGGACAACCGCTGGGAGTGGACGGAGAAAGTTGACGGCACCAACATTCGTATTCACTGGGACGGCGAGCAGGTGCGCTTTGGCGGGCGAACGGACAAGGCGGATACGCCGGAGCACTTGCTGCAAATGCTGCAAGAGAAGTTTACGCCGGAGCTCCTGCGGCAAGTTTTTCCGCCTTCGGGCAGCGAGCCAATGAGCGTTACGCTCTACGGCGAGGGCTACGGGATGCGAATCCAAAAGGGCGGCAACTACATGCGAACCCGGGTGGGGTTTATCCTGTTTGATGTAAGGATAGGCATCTGGTGGCTCAAGCGAGCCGACTGCGAGGCGCTGGCGCAGCAGCTGGGCATCCCCATTGTGCCCGTTGTGGGCTACGGAACGCTACAGGAGGCGGTTGATTTTGTAAAAAAAGGGTTCAAGTCCACCATTGCCGAGAACAAAGATTACGACGCCGAAGGCTTGGTGCTGAAGCCCGTCGTTGACCTGCTGGCGCGGAGCGGGCAGCGCATTGTTGCCAAAATAAAACACTGCGATTTTCGAGATTAGCCGGCTCTTCTCATCCGCGCCACCGGAATGTGCATCATGTCGCGGTATTTTGCTACGGTGCGGCGGGCAATAATGTAGCCCTGCTTCTTGAGAATGTCGGCAATTTCTTTGTCGCTCAGCGGGAAGCATTTGTCCTCTTCGTCAACGAGCTTTTTAATCATCACTTTTAGCGTGCGGTTTGAGACTTCCTCGCCGCCGTCGGTTTTCATGGATTCCGAAAAGAAAAATTTGAGCGGATATATTCCGAAGTTTGTTTGCACGTACTTGTTGCTCACCACGCGCGATATGGTGGACAGGTCGTAGCCCGTATCGCTCGCTACGGAGCGCATGACCATAGGTCGCAGCTTGGTTTCGTCGCCCGTAGAAAAAAAATCCTTTTGCTTTTGCACAATATCGTTCATCACGATGCCGAGCGTTATGCACCTGCGCTGGATAGCGTCGATAAACCAGCGGGCGTCGTCGATTTTTTTGCGGACAAAGCTCAGCGCCTCCTTGTTTTTTGCCTGACTTTTGAGGAAAGTAATGTACTCCGGGCTTACGCGCAGCTGCGGGGTATGGCGCGACGTGAGGGATTGCTGTAGCGCTCCGTCTTTGTACTCCACCACAAAATCGGGTATGATGGGTGGGGCGGTATCCGTCACCTCTTCGCCCAGCCCGGCGCCGGGTCGCGGGTTGAGCTTGGTTATTTCGGCAGCGGCAGCGCTCAGCTCCCGGCTCGAAATGCCAAGCTCGGCGCAAATTTTATCGTAGTTCTTAGCCGAAAAATCGCCAAACGTGCGCTGCAAGACAACTTTTGCCAGCTGCACGTTTTTGCTTTGCTCCTCTTTGGCGTCGAGCTGAAGCAGCAGGCACTCCTGCAGGTTGCGCGCGCCAACGCCGGCAGGCTCAAAGTCCTGTATCATGCGCAGCATATCCTCCAGCTCTTGCTCGCTCACGACTTGATTTTCGGTAAACGCCATGTCGTCGGCTATTTCGTTGAGCGGACGGCGCAGGTATCCGTCGCTGTCCATGCTGCCGATAAGGAATGTTGCGGCTGTGCGCTGGCGTTCGTCAACGGGGTGCAACGCCAGCTGGGAGAGCATAATTTCGTAAAACCCAAGCCGGTTCTGTCCCACAAGCTGCATGTCGCGGCCTTCGCGCGGCTGGCTGTTGCTTTCGCGCAGCCGGTATGCGGGTATGTCTTCTTCGCTTTCGGTTGAAGCTTTTGCGGTGGCTTCCTCGTCCGGCGAGGCGTCGCTTTTTACTTCCTCCAGCACAGGGTTGTTCTCCAGCTCCTCATTCACCCGTTGGTCAAGGTCAATAACGGAGAGCTCCAGCAACTTTATTTGCTGGAGCTGCAACGGCGAAAGCCGCTGGAGCTGTTTTTGTGTAAGAGCTTGTTTTTGCACAATGAAATAACGAATAGTGAGTGAATGAATAGCGAGTAGCGGATAATGAACAGTGAGTAGCCGTGAACGCTGCCGCGCCTTGCGCCGTTACTCCGCTATTCGCTGTTCGCTACGTATTGCTCAAAACTCCGCATTTTTTGGCGTTCTTGGGAATGGGATTACGTCTCGAATATTGCTCATTCCGGTAACAAACAGCAGCAGCCGCTCAAATCCCAGCCCAAATCCGCTGTGCGGCGCTGTGCCAAAGCGACGCGTATCGAGGTACCACCACAGCGTTTTGGCGTCCATTCCCAGCTCGTTGATGCGCAGCAGCAGCTTTTCGAGGCTTTCTTCGCGCTGCGAACCGCCAATGATTTCGCCGATTCTGGGGAACAGCACGTCCATAGCGCGCACGGTTTTGCCGTCGTCGTTTTGCTTCATGTAAAACGCTTTAATGTCTTTGGGGTAGTTGGTCAGAATTACCGGTTTTTTGAAATGGTTTTCAACAAGGTATCGCTCGTGCTCGCTTTGCAGGTCAACGCCCCAGCTCACCGGGAACTCAAATTTTTGCCCGCTTTGCTCCAGAATTTTCACGCCCTCGCCGTAGTCCAAGCGTACAAACTCGGCGCTGCAAACGTTTTGCAGTCGCTCAATAAGCTCCTTATCGTACATGTCGTTCAGGAATTTCAGGTCGTCCATGCAGCGCTCCAGCGCGTAGCGCACCAGCGATTTGATAAAGTCCTCCGCCAAGTCCATGTTTTCCTTAATTTCGTAAAACGCCATTTCCGGCTCAATCATCCAAAATTCGGCAAGGTGGCGCGGAGTGTTGGAGTTTTCGGCGCGGAAGGTAGGCCCAAAAGTGTACACCTCGCCCAGCGCCATAGCGCCCAGCTCGCCCTCAAGCTGACCGGAAACGGTGAGGCTCGTTTCGCGGCCAAAAAAATCTTCGGCAAAGTTGACTTCTCCCGACTCGGTGAGCGGCGGATTTTTTGCGTCGAGCGTGGTAACCCTGAACATGGCGCCTGCGCCTTCGGCGTCGGAGGCGGTTACGACAGGCGTGTGCAGGTAAACAAATCCCTTATCGTTAAAATACTTGTTAATGGCGTACGCCATAGCGTGCCGTATGCGCAGCACCGCGCCAAAGGTGTTGGTGCGCGGGCGCAAGTGGGCTATTTCGCGCAGAAACTCAAGCGTGTGCCCTTTCTTTTGCAGGGGGTAGGCGTCGGGGTCTGCGCCGCCGTACAGCTCTACGTCGGTTGCCAGAATTTCTACGCGCTGCCCGCTGCCCTGCGAGGCAACCAGCTTGCCCGTGGCGCGCAGGCAGGCGCCCGTGCTTATGCCCTTAAGCTGGCTTTCCGAAAAATTTTGCAGGTCAAACACCAGCTGAATACTGTTGATGGTTGAGCCGTCGTTGACGGCTACAAACGCTACGTTTTTGTTGCCGCGCTTGGTGCGCACCCAGCCCTTCACGCTTACTTCAGCTCCTTCCTGACCGCGGCTCAGCAGCTCCGCCACTTTTGTTCTTTCGGGTATTTTCATCATCTTAAAGTATAACCTTGCCATTATTTCCTGCAAATATACATGAAATTTTCAAATTTCCTGCACAGAAGCACACATTGCGCCGGCAAATCAGAGCAAGGGCAAGGCGCTCACCCGCTACCGCGCGGGCAAGCCTGACATGGCGCCCTGAATTTTTCGCCCTGCACAGCTACGGCACAAAAGTAGAAAGAGCAAGGGGTTTGAGGCGGTCGGGGTACGAATAAAACGCAGGGGGTTTTTTTGTGAGAAAAGTTGTACATTTGCGCATTGTAGATTTACACAGCTTCCCATAAGTAATGACAATGTTCGCAAGTGTATTTTGGGTTTACCGCATTCCGGCGGAATGTACAAAAATGCAGCTTTGATAATAAGGGAATAAGGGTTGGGTTGCGTGCTTTTTGCGCTACTAAGGGCGTTTTTGGGAAATAAGGGTGGCGCGTAGTCTATTATCCCTTGCTCTCAACAGCCCCCTTAGTAGCGTCGGTTTCACCCCTTGCTATGTAACATTTCCAATTCGGGACGCAGCGCGTCCCGAATTGAATTGGTCTCACTATAGAAAGATTATGAAAGTAGAGAATGAGCAGGCAAGGCGTTTCTACATTGAGGAGCGTATTAAATCCCGATGGAGTATTTTGCAAACTAATGTTGAATAAAGTAGCAATGAACGAAAATCTAATCTATGGTCGAATAAAAGAGATTTTGGCCACAGCGCGGGACAAGGCGTACTCTGCCGTCAATTTTGCGATGGTAGAGGCGTATTGGCTCATAGGCAAACAAATTGTGGAGGCGCAAGCGGGCAACGAGCGAGCCGAATACGGAACGCAGCTGCTGAAATACCTTTCGAAGCAACTCACGCAGGACTTTGGAAAGGGTTTTGAGGAGCGAGAATTGCGGAGAATCAGGCAGTTTTATCTGACTTTTCCAATTCGGGACGCAGTGCGTCCCGAATTGGGTTGGACACACTACCGCCTTATACTGAGAGTAACGGATGGCAAAGCACGCGGATTTTACATTGAGGAGTGTATTAAATCCCGATGGAGCACCCGCCAACTTGAACGACAAATCAATACGTATTTCTACGAAAGGTTATTGTCGAGCCGGGACAAAGAATCCGTTTCCGCCGAAATTCAAAAGACGGCGGCGCCGCCCGACCCGAAAGATTTTATCCGCAACCCATACATTCTGGAATTTTTAGACATAAAGCCCGCTCATAACTTGTATGAAAAAGATTTGGAAACGGCTGTTATCAATCATTTGCAGGCATTTCTTTTGGAAATGGGCAGAGGATTTTCCTTTATTGCCCGCCAAAAACGCATTTCGTTTGACGGCAGAGATTTTTATATCGACTTGGTGTTTTATCACTACATCCTGAAGTGTTTTGTGCTTATCGACCTGAAAATGGATGACGTGGTGCACCAAGATTTAGGGCAAATGCAGATGTACGTAAATTATTACACCCGCGAAATGATGAATGAGGGCGATAATCCGCCCATTGGCATTATCCTTTGCGCCGATAAGAGCGAGGCGATTGTACGCTATACGCTTTCGGAAAACAACACGCAGATTTTTGCTTCCAAGTACAAGCTCCATTTGCCTTCGGAGGAAGAATTAAAGCAAGAGCTACAAAACGAAATTGATAACTTTAATAAGGATGCCCGCTACTGACCGGCTAAAAAAAGCTTTCCGCAAAAGAAATCGTTATTGCGCAAGTGTCGCAGGGGCGACATGTTGGAAGCGACAGCGAGCATCGTCCCGACGGGGCGTTGCGCTACAAGGGGGAGGCGGGTTTTAGGAAGCAGCCGATTTGAGACGCTACCGTGTTGCTAAATAGCGGCTGTCATTTTTTCCATTACCCAAATGGGCTTGTCAAGCTTGTACTCCGTTATTTCGTCGGGCATGCTGACGGGAAGGAGCGAGTAAATGGTAAGCGTGCTGTCCTGTATTTTCCAGCCGTAAAAATCACCGTACCTCTCGTTTGAGAGGTATATCAGGTCTTGGTGCGAGTAGGTATTGCAGCTGCCGTTGTAGCACAGCGAGTACCGCGTAAAATCGGAGCTGCAAGCAATGTACCCGTTGTTGCGAAACACAATGCGATACGGTTCGTCAACATTTTTTACCGTGTATGCTCCGGAAATTAGCGTGTGGTTGAGGAGTAGCGGAAATACTTCGGGCACGTCAACGCTTCCGGTGGGCGATACGCTTTCCGGCGCTACTTTTACGTAGCGCCACATGTCTGTAGAAAAGTTGTTGCTGAGCATCAACATGCTGTCGCCTATCACCTTGATGTACGCCTCTTCGTTTCCCTCCAAATCGGATACTTGCAGCGCATCTCCGCCGCTCAGGTACGTATAGGAAAGCGTTATCATATCTACCTGCCCGTTCAGCGCCAGCAGCTTGCTGGAGTCCTGCATGAAAATGAGCTCCGTATAAGGCGGATAATCTTTCAGCTGTCGGATAGATTTTGCCTGAGCAATCTGATTCAGCACATCGGTGCATATCCAGTTTCCTTCCATGCTTCCCGCAGCCCGCTGCACGGGGTTCGACGCCAATTTGCAGCCTGCCAGCAGCAACGTGCAACAATAGATGAGCAGCCAAGTTTTTTTTACTACCATTTTCCTTGCATTTAAGTATAAACCGTTTTTGCAACTTCAAGCGAAGTTGTTGCAACGAGAGCACATTACCATATAAAGCCTGCGGTTAATCAAGTGTCGTCCCTGCGGGACTTACACGTCGTCAGCCAATACAGAATTTAAATTTTTTCCTCAAGTTCTCGTTGCAGCAAAGTTACTTCAAGCCCATATTTATATACGCCAAAATACGCCAATTATTTGCATATAAAAAAATCCAATTGTGCAAATAAAAAGTTTTGCGTATTTTTGCGACTTAAGAATTAGCGGATTAAAATTTATCAACACACACTATGCAGTTTTTTGTGAAATACAGGCGGCGCTATTTTATACTTGTACTTTTTGCTTTTGCCGTGCGCTGTCAGCAGCAGGAGTTTGTTTCGGATAGCGCGGCAACGCTTAACTTTTCGAGCGATACGCTTTGCTTCGACACCGTTTTTTCACCCTTAGGCTCTACCACTTTTTCGTGCAAGGTTTACAACCCGGGCAGCAAAAATCTCCTCTTTGACGAGGTGCGGCTGCGGGGCGAGGACGCATCGCCTTTCCGGATGAACGTTGACGGACGAGCGGGCTACAGCGTGAGCAACGTAAAGCTGGCAAAGAAGGACAGCCTGTTCATTTTTTTGGAGGTGAAAAAAAATAAAAGCCTCCTGCTCGCCGACGCTGTTGTGTTTGTGGTGAACGGCGTGGAGCTGGCAAGCCGGCTCGAAGTTACGGCGTACGGGCAGGACGCGGTTGTGTTTGACAGGGATACTGCGCTGCACGGCGCGTACACGTTCACCGCCGACAAGCCCTACATTCTGCACGGCGCAGCGGCTGTGGACAGCGACGCAACCGTAACGGTGGCCGCCGGGGCAAAGCTGTACTTCGGCGCAAAAGCGGGAATTGCCGTACACGGTACGCTCAAGGTAGAGGGAACGCCGGAAAATCCTTGCGTTTTTTCGTTCCCGCGCTACAACGACCCCTGGTATAGCGATGCAACAGGGCAGTGGGAGGGCGTTAGCATTTCCGCAACCGGACGCGCAAGCGTGAGCGGCGCGCGAATCAGGGGAGCGCGATGCGCCTTTGACGTAACCGATACGCTGAGCGCGGCAGACAGCGTGCAGCTGACGCTGAAAAATTCGATGGTAGAGTACGCCAATGTGGGGATGCGGATAAGCAACGGCAAGGTCAACGCGGACAACTGCCTTTTTGCCGGATGCCTCAGCAATGCCTTGCTGGTGGAGGGCGGAAGCTGCAACTTTTACCACTGCACCTTTGCCTGCGACGGCCTGCCGGTTACGCTGCAAAGCTACCGCCTGCGCGAAAGGGCAAAGCCCAACAGCTACGACACCATACCCACGCCTTTGGAGGCGTACTTTGCCAACAGCATTATTTACGGGAGTAGCGCAAACGGGCTTAGCGTGCACGAGCAAAAGGGGCGTGCCCCCATGCGCCTCAAGCTGGAGAATTGTATAGTGAAGCTGAGCAGCAGCTACGACTTGAGCGACGGCGAGCGCTACGTGGGCGTCATAACCGAAAAGCCTGCGTTCAAAGACGCTGACAAAAATGATTTTCACCTGTCGGAGAAATCGCCTGCCGTCAACGCGGGGCTGGACAGCATTGCCGCAGCCTACCCGGTTGACGCTGACGGGTACGACAGAAGTATTTCACACGATAAAAGCTTGGGGTGCTATGCGTACAAGCCGTAAAGACAGCGTAAAATTCTTTGCAGGGCTCTTGGGAGCGTTGCTGCTGTGCCTCCCGACGTGGAGTATTGCCGCTCCCGCGCAGGCGCAACCACGCGCCGCCGGAGACCTGCGGGTAATGTTCTACAACCTCGAAAACTTTTTTTCGCCCTTTGCCGATAGCCTCAACCCGCAAAAAGAATTTGCCGAAAACACCCCGCACCGCTGGACGTGGGAACGCTTTACCAAAAAAACCACCGACATTTTTAAGGTCATCGTGGCGGTAGGCGGCGTTACGCCGCCCGACCTGATTGGGGTGTGCGAAATCGAAAATCGGTTTGTGCTCAACAGAATTATTCGGGAGACCCCGCTGGCAAAGTTTCCGTACGGCGTGGTTCACCACGATTCGCCCGACACGCGAGGCATCGACGTGGGGCTAATTTACAACAGGGAAACTTTTCAGCTGACAGGCAGTAAATTTTTTGAGGTAACGCTCCCGAGCGGGCGCGCCACGCGCGAGGTACTGCTGGCAAAAGGCGTGGTGAACGAGCTCGACACGCTGCACGTCATGGTGTGCCACCTGCCGTCAAAGTACGGCGGCGCGGCGGCTTCCGAGAGCGGGCGCATGGCTGCCGCCGAAGCGCTGCGGCGCATTGCCGACTCCATCCTGACGGCGTCGCGCACGGCCAACCTCATCATCATGGGTGATTTTAACGACACCCCCGATAGCCGCTGCCTCAGCGAGGGGCTGGGCGCTTCGGAAAACCTCAACGGCGTTGCGCCCGATAGCCTCTACAACCTTGCGCTCCCGCTGCACAACGCCGGCGTGGGCAGCATCAAATTTCAGGGAAAGTGGGAGCTGATTGACATGTTTTTTGTGTCGGGAAACTTGCTCAACAAAGATTCGCCGATATACTGCCTGCCCGCAGATTACTACATTTTTTCGCCGCCGTTCTTGCTCGAGCCGGACGATACCTATACCGGCAACAGACCCCGCCGCACCTACAACGGTTTTAGCTACGCGGGCGGTATCAGCGACCACCTGCCGGCGGTGCTGGACGTGAGAAAAGGGTACTAACCGGTTGGATTACATTCTGAAAATCGCTACCTTTGCAAACTTTTTCGCGCTGTTCGCATAGTGGCAACAAAATAAAATTATGGCTATGGCTATTAGATGTTTTATGTGGATTTTTCCGCTATTGCTCTCCTTTAAGGCGAGAGCCGACGCAGCCGCTGCACCCGCCCCGCTTGACGTGGATTTGTGGGAGAACGGACTACC
Organism: Prevotellaceae bacterium; assembly: GCA_031284065.1. Classification (GTDB taxonomy): domain Bacteria; phylum Bacteroidota; class Bacteroidia; order Bacteroidales; family UBA932; genus JAITMY01. Next base: position 1,014 of record JAITAP010000026.1, on the reverse strand, counting down.
CAACTCCAACGGAATGGAGTCGCAGGGTTACGACGACGCAAAGAAGAATTTCAAGCCGTCCATTCGCGTTTACCTTCCGCCAAAGGCGGAGAAACCGGCAAAGGCGGTTGTCATTTGTCCGGGCGGCGGGTACAGCAACTTGGCTACGGAGCACGAGGGGTACGGCTGGGCAACATTCTTCAACGAGCAGGGGATTGCGGCAATTGTGCTGAAGTACCGTTTGCCCAACGGTCATCACGAAGTTCCGGCTTCGGACGCTATGGAAGCAATCCGGCTGGCGAAAAAACATGCCGCCGAGTGGAACATTGACCCTGCCGGCATTGGGATTATGGGGTTTTCGGCAGGCGGACATCTGGCCTCAACGGTTGCGACCCACGCGCCGGATGAGCTCCGACCGACATTCCAGATACTGTTTTACCCCGTCATCCTGATGGATGCGAATGTTACCCACTCCGGCTCCCGCAGCAAGCTGCTCGGGGATAATCCCTCCGTAGAAATGGAAAACCTTTACAGCAATGACCGGCAGGTAACGGACGCTACGCCTCCGGCTTTTATCGCGCTTTCCGGCGACGACAGGGCGGTGAAGCCCATCAACTCAATCAAGTACTACATGGCGTTGCTGGAGCACGGCGCTTCTGCGGCAATGTTCATCTACCCGACCGGCGGGCACGGATGGGGCAACAGAACGAATTTTCGCTACAATCAGGAAGTGTTGACCGAATTGAGGGGATGGCTGAAAAAGGCTTTTGAGTAGGGATAGTTATCTCCCGATACATTCTAAAAGCCCCGCAGGGACGACACTTTGAGAGACCTCACCCCCGACCCCTCTCCAAAGGAGAGGGGAGCAGGGACACGATGTTCGGCGCAAGCCACCCCTCTCCTTTGGAGAGGGGCCGGGGGTGAGGTCTGGGAGCGAGGCGTTGCAGGTTGCTTGCGTCTTTCATTCCGTAGGAATGAATCGCTCGGTAGAAAAGGGCAATGGTTCTCGGCGCAACACATTCCGTTAGGAATGTG
>JAITAP010000201.1 GCA_031284065.1 Prevotellaceae bacterium | reverse complement strand
CGTAATCCATTAGCGCAGGGCAACGCCCTACGAACGCCGCGCCCCCGCGCCTCCCCCAAGCCCTGAAAGGGCGTAATCCGTTTTTTCCCGCAAATTGATTTCGCCCTTTCAGGGCTTAAGACGGTGTGTCTCGTTCCTTTCGTAGGGCGTTGCCCTACGCTAATGATTTCGCCCTTTCAGGGCTTAACCTGATGGCGATGAAACTAAAGCCTGTGGTTAATCAAGTGTCGTCCCTGCGGGACTAACAAACCCGCGCCAATGGCGTAACGGCAAACCGGCGGCGGCAATTGGCTTCGCCGAGCTCCGCTTCGCTCCGGTTCCCCGTAGGGGAAGCATGGACAATTGTAATCCATCAAAAACTATAAACCTGCATAACATGAACTATCATTCGTTGCGACAAAGCTAATCCAACTTCAAAAAATCAAAAAAAATAGCTACCTTTGGCCGGTTGTTACCCAAAAATATCTTGCACTTTAAGCAACACACGCAGTAATTTGTCAAACTATTTATTCTTATCTACCATGCAAAATTTCAACTTTCAGGATTTTGAAATCTGGTTTGTAACCGGAGCGCAGCTGCTGTACGGCGGCGATGCAGTAAAACATGTGGACGCCCACTCCAACGAAATGGTGGCAGGGCTCAACAAGTCGGGCAACCTCCCCGTCAAGGTGGTGTACAAGGGGACGGCGAACTCGTCGGCCGAAGTCGCCGCCGCGCTAAGCGCCGCCAACGCCGACAAGAAATGCGCAGGCGTCATCACGTGGATGCACACCTTTTCGCCCGCCAAAATGTGGATTCACGGGCTAAAGGGCTACCAAAAACCGCTGCTGCACCTGCACACGCAGTTCAACAAAGAAATTCCATGGAGCGAAATCGACATGGACTTCATGAACCTCAACCAAAGCGCACACGGCGACCGCGAGTTCGGGCACATCGTTTCGCGCATGCGCAAAAACCGCAAGGTGGTGGTGGGGCACTGGCAGGACGGCAAGGTGCACGAGCATATTGCCGTGTGGATGCGCGTGGCGGCGGCCTGGGCCGACGCTCAGGATATGCGCATTATCCGATTCGGCGACAACATGAACAACGTTGCCGTAACCGACGGCGACAAGGTGGAAGCCGAAATCCGGCTGGGCTACCACGTGGACTACTTCTCCATCGGCGACCTCGCCGCAGAGGTGAAGCGGGTGAGCGAAAAACAGGTGGACGAGCTGGTTGCCGCCTACGAAAAAGAGTACGACTTTGCCGATAACGCCAAAAGGGGCGGCAAAGACCACGCGCAGGTGCGCGAGGCGGCGCGTATAGAGGCGGCGCTGCGCAAATTTCTGGAGGCGAAAGGCGCAAAAGCGTTCACCACCAACTTTGACGCGCTGCACGAAATAAACCAGCTGCCGGGGCTGGCGGCGCAACGCCTCATGGCAGAGGGCTACGGCTTTGGCGCGGAGGGCGACTGGAAAACCGCCGCGCTGGTGCGCACCATGAAGGTCATGGCGCACGGGCTCGACGGCGGCACGTCGTTCCTCGAAGACTACACCTACCACTTCAAGGGTAAAGGCTCTATCTTGCAGGCGCACATGCTCGAAATTTGCCCAAGCATTGCGGGCGCAAAGCCGCGCATGGAGGTACACCCGCTGGGCATTGGCGGCAAGGCAGACCCCGCGCGGCTGGTGTTCACCGCGCACGAAGGCGCAGGCGTGGCCGCCACAGTGGTGGACATGGGCAACCGCTTCCGCATGATTGTAAACTTGGTGGACGTTGTCAAGCCCGAAGCCGCGCTACCCAAGCTGCCTGTGGCAAGCGCCCTGTGGATACCGCAGCCCAACCTTGAGGCAGGCGCGGCCGCATGGATTTACGCCGGCGGAACGCACCACACCTCATTCAGCTACCCGCTCACGCGCGAGTACATGGAGGACTACGCCGACATTGCCGACATCGAAATGGTAACCATTGACGGCAATACCTCCATCCCCGAATTTAAAAAGGAGCTGCGCCTCAACGAGGTGTACTACCTGCTGAACCGGGCGCTACAATACTAAATTTTTAATTCCTACTTATCATGAAGTACGTTATTGGCTTAGATTACGGCTCGGATTCGTGCCGCGCCGTTGTAGCAGACGCTCTCACGGGAAAAGAAATGGCCACCGCCGTGTACGCCTACCCGCGCTGGAGCGCAGGGAAATACTGCGACCCCAAGCGAAACCGCTACCGTCAGCATCCGCTGGACTACGTGGAGGCAATGGAGCATACCATCGCCGAGGCGCTGAAGAAGTGCCCGCCGGAGGTGGCAAAGAACGTGGCGGGAATATCCTTCGACACGACCGGCAGCACGCCTGCGCCGGTTGACAAAAACGGTACGCCGCTGGCGTTGCTCCCCGAATTTGCCGAAAACCCCAACGCCATGTTCGTGCTGTGGAAAGACCACACCGCCGTTGCCGAAGCGGCGGAAGTAAACGCGCTGGCAAAAAAATGGGAGACGGACTACACCGCCTACGAGGGCGGCGTTTACTCTTCGGAGTGGTTTTGGGCAAAGGCGCTGCACGTACTCCGCGAAGACGCCGCCGTGCGCCGCGCCGCCTACTCGTGGGTGGAGCACTGCGACTGGATGCCCGCGCTGCTCACGGGCAACGCGCAGCCGGAAACGATGCCGCGCAGCCGCTGCGCCGCCGGCCACAAAGCCATGTGGCACGAACAGTGGGACGGGCTGCCGCCCGAAAAATTCCTCGTCGCCCTCGACCCGCTGCTGGCGGGGTACCGCGAACGGCTCTACGCCCAAACCGTCCCGAGCAACCACAAGGCAGGCCTCATCTCCAAAGAGTGGGCAGACCGGTTGGGGCTGCCGCAGAGCACAGCCGTAGGCGTGGGAGCGTTTGACTGTCACATGGGCGCAGTGGGAGCGGCCATCAAGCCCTACACCTTTGTGCGCGTCATCGGCACGTCCACCTGCGACGTTATGGTGGTGAAGCCCGAAGAGCTGCGCGGCAAGCTCATCAGGGGAATATGCGGGCAGGTGAATGGCTCCGTCATTCCGGGGTTGGTGGGGCTGGAGGCAGGGCAATCCTCCTTTGGCGACGTGTACGCATGGTTCAAAAGGGCGCTGGCGTTTCCCGCCGAAGCCATTCTCTCCAAAACCACGCTGGTGGACGAGGAAACCCGCCGCAAGCTGGCGGACGAGCTGGCCGAAAAAATCATCCCCGAGCTCGCTAAGGAGGCCGAAAAAATTCCGGTTGAGGAGAGCGTCATCATCGCCACCGACTGGCTGAACGGTCGCCGCACGCCCGACGCCAACCAGCGGCTCACGGGCAGCATTACCGGGCTGAATCTGGGCAGCACCGCGCCGCTCATCTTCCGCGCCTTAGTCGAAGCCACCGCCTTTGGCTCAAAGGCCATCGTTGACCGCTTTATCAGCGAAGGCGTGCGGATTGACAGCGTAACGGGCATTGGCGGCATTTCGCTCAAGTCGCCCTTTGTGATGCAAACGCTCGCCGACGTGCTCAACATGCCCATCAAGGTTTGCAAAACGGAGCAGGCGTGCGCACTCGGCGCAGCCATGTTTGCCGCAGTTGTTGCCGGCGTTTACGAAACGGTTGAGGACGCCCAGCTTGCCATGGCGCCGGGGTTTGCGGCGGAGTACGCGCCCAACCCAAGCCGCCACGAAGCCTACATGAAGCTGTACAACCGCTACCTTGCTCTGGGAAAATTCACCGAGCAAACTTTGCACGACGAGGACTACCGGCAAATTACTACAACTTCATAAATACCTTTGAACAACATGCAGCAAACAGTTCTCTCCCCGAAGCCCCACTTTGAGGTTCTTGACGGATTGCGCGGCGTAGCGGCAATTATGGTGCTCCTGTTTCACATCTTTGAGCCTTACAATATCGTCAACAAAATGCCGCCCATGATTGGGCACGGCTACCTTGCGGTGGATTTCTTTTTTGTGCTTTCGGGCTTTGTTATCGGCTACGCCTACGACGACCGTTGGGGACGGCTTTCCCTGCGCGAATTTTTCAAGCGTCGCATCGTGCGCCTGCACCCAATGGTGGCGGCGGGAATGATACTCGGCGCGTGCCTGTTCTACTTTGGCGCATCGCCGGAGTTCCCGCTCATTGCGGACACGCCTGCGTGGAAAATGGCGCTCTACCTGCTGCTGGGGCTACTGCTCATCCCTACCCCACCCTCCATCGACATTCGCGGTTGGCGGGAAAGCTACACGCTTGACGCGCCTTGCTGGTCGCTGTTTTTTGAGTACATTGCCAACATACTTTACGCGCTTTTCATCCGCAGGTTGCCAAAGGTGGCGCTTGCGGCGATAGTAGCGCTCGCGGCGGGCGCAACGCTTTTCGTAACGCTCACGCACGGCAGCGTTAGCGGCGGATGGGAGTTCACCGGAAAGCATTTGGGTATTGGCTTTACGCGCCTCATTTTCCCGTTTTTTGGCGGCCTGCTGCTCTACCGGATTGGAAAATTGACGCGGATCCGGCGGGGATTTCTCTGGTGCTCGCTGATACTCATAGCGTCGCTCGCTACGCCGAGCATTGGCGGTCTTGAGCATACGTACAAAAACGGGCTTTACGAGGCGTTGGTCATACTGCTCATATTTCCCGCCATCGTTTATCTGGGCGCAGGCAGCGAAGTGAAGAGCAAGCGCACCTCGCGCCTGTGCAAGCTTCTCGGCGACATTTCGTACCCCGTCTATCTGGTAAACTACCCCATTGCGTACATCTTTACGGGGTGGATTTCCAAAACGAAATATTCATTTGCCGAGTCGTGGGGAGTGGCGTTGCTCGTGTTTGTGGCAACAATATCGCTGTCGTACGCGCTGCTGAAATGGTACGATATGCCCGTGCGCAGCTGGCTGACAAAAAAATGGC
>JAITAP010000222.1 GCA_031284065.1 Prevotellaceae bacterium | reverse complement strand
GGCTGACCGACTAAATGTTTTTGGCTATCTTTGCCCATAAGTTGTATGTTTTATTGTGTTGCAACAACAAAATTACAACTTTGGGGCGACCTGCAAGGGCCGCCCTTTTTTTTTCCTGTTTTTTTAGTCGGTCAGTAGTGCTACGGAATGAAAAAATGCAAGCGATCTGCAACACCTCACTCCCAGACCTCACCCCCGACCCCTCTCCAAAGGAGAGGGGAGGCTTGCGCCGAACATCGTGTCCCCCCACCCGTCATTCCGACCGGAGCGCGTGAGGCACGAGCGCGCGCAGCGGAGGAACCTCCCGCCATTTTTGCCACATCGCGGCAGCAAGGGTTTGGCGCTAAGGTGGGATGTTCCTCGCTCCGCTCGGAATGACGCGCGGGGGCAATGGAAAAGCAAAATTTTTAGGCGCTGATGGCAGAAGTTTACCCAAACTAAAAGGAAATTATACCAAAATCTCTTTGAATTTAAGAAATTTTATTGCCCCTTTTCCTTGCTTCTGCACCAAAAACTCCTACCTTTGTCCGCATAAGTTTTACAAAATAGCCGCCGCTAATGGAAAAATACATCCATACCCCTACTTCTCCGGTGCATACTGTCTCCCGGGCGGCGGCGCATTTTCCAACGTGTAGATTTACCCCCCCCCCCTCCGCAATTTGCTGATAATCAGCAAATTGCGAAAACATTTTATATTTTTACGTGCAAAATTTTCCATCTCTTCCGGAATTTTGCGGAACATTCTGCGCTCTCCGTTTGTATATTCCTTGCTATTTTCGAACGAAAATTCTCCATATACGGAAAACTTTTTCCTGCTGACGCCAAGCCGTTTTCGGACCGTAGAAATCTGCCAGCTGAAGTAAAAATAAAAAACTTGCCATGAAAACCCTGTCCGTTATTATCCCCGCCTACAACGAAGAAAAAACCATCGCTACCGTGCTGCAAAAGGTGGCGGCGGTACCGCTGGTAAACGGCATGAAAAAGGAAATAATCGTGGTCAACGACTGCTCGCGCGACGACACGGAGCCGCTGACGCTCTCCTACAAGGCGCAGCACCCCGAAGTTGCGCTGACGTACTTCAAGCAACCCGTGAACAGGGGCAAGGGCGCCGCCATCCATCGGGGAATAGCGCTCGCCACCGGCGACTACATTATTGTGCAGGACGCAGACTTGGAGTACGACCCGAGCGAGTTCAACATTTTGCTAAAGCCCGTTGCCGATGGCATTGCCGACGTGGTTTACGGCTCGCGGCTCATAGGCGGAAGGCCGCACCGCATTTTGTTTTTTTGGCACACCATAGGCAACAAGCTGCTTACCTTTCTGTCCAACGCTTTCACCAACCTCAACCTTTCCGACATGGAAACCTGCTACAAGCTCTTTGACGCTTCCATGCTGAAAAGCTTGCGCCTGAAAGAGAAGCGTTTTGGGTTTGAGCCGGAGGTTACGGCAAAAATTTCGCGCGTGCCCGCCGTGCGCATCTACGAAGTGGGCATTTCCTACTGCGGCCGCACCTACGCCGACGGGAAAAAAATCAGCTGGAGAGACGGGTTTAGAACTATCTACTGCATTATTAAATATAACGTTTTTAAAAAATAACAGCGCCATGAAACCTGACGGGAAGACAGCCGTAAAAAAGAAAGCGGAAGTAGCGAAAAAGGCAGAAGCAAAAAAGCCTGTCGGCATCCTGACCCCGAGGCTGCTTTACGTGGCAGGGCTGGTGATTATTGCCGTTGCATACTTTAGCGCCTACGCCAAAACCTTTGACCACAAGCCCGACCTTGGCGGCGATAACATCTACTACTACGCGCTGGGGCGCGCGCTGGCCGACGGCAAGGGTTACACCAGCGTCATGGGGCTGACCGAAACCCCGCATCACCACTTTCCGCCCGGCTACCCCGCTATCATCAGCCTTGCCCTGCGCGCCGGGGCCGGCACTACCGGCGTAAAGCTCCTGAACGGAGCGTTCCTCTTTCTTTCCTGCCTCGCCTTTTACCACCTCTTTTACCGGACGGCCAAAAACGTGTATATCGCGTTCTTTGTAACCCTGCTGGTTGCCCTCAACAGCCACCTGCTGCGCTCGGCAACTATTATGATGAGCGAAATTCCCTGCCTGTTCTTCAGCTCGCTGACGCTGCTGCTTTTTTCCTTTCTGCTGGAGAGGAAAAAGTGCGACGTAAAATACCTGCTGCTCTTGCTCGGCACGGCTGCCTGCGCGGTCGCTACCTACTACATTCGCACGGCGGGCATAGCGCTAGTATTGGCGTTAGCGGTTACCCTCGCGGCTATGCTGGCGCTGAACGTGTGGAAGGACAGAAAAAACGGATGGCGCAGCCTCCTTGCGGCCAACCGGCCGGTGTGGGTTGCCCTGATAGCCATTGTGGCGTTCTTTATGCTGTGCAAAATGCCCTGGGACGCGCGCAGTAGCCGACACGGATTTAAGTCCTCCTACATGTCCCAGCTGTCCTTGCAGCAAGGCGGAACGCGCATTACCGACCTGAACGGATGGGTAAACCGCGTGAAGCTAAACGCCGTGCGCTACGCCACCAAAGAAATTCCCAGCGGGCTGCTGATGGAGCCTGTGGACTACGACAAGCCGGCGGACGCCAAAGGCTGGACGCTGAGCGCAGCCCTGCTGCTGGCCATAGTAGCGGGGCTGCTGCGGCTGAAAAAAAACGACCTCCTCCTCTTTTTTTACACGGGCGGCACGGTGGTAATACTGATACTCTGGCCTGATATATGGTTTTCGACGCGGTTTATGACGCCCCTCATCCCCCTCCTCCTATTCCTGATGGTTACGGGGCTGGTAAAGGCAGCGGAGCTTCTGCTTGCCCTGCTCAAAATCAAAACGCGGGGCGCGGCGGCGGCGGTAGCCGTTGCCGCAGTCTGCCTCTTTTTCTACCCCAACTGCACGCTTGCCCTGAACAGCGCCGCCGCCACCGCAAAAACCAAAAGCTACAACGCCGCCAACTCCGCACCGGCTCTGGTAGAGTACCTCAACGCCATACGCTGGGTGAAAGACAATACCCCAAAAGACGCTTTTGTCTGCACGCGAAAGCCGGAAATTTTTTACCTCTACTCCGGCGGAAGAAAAAGCACATCTTTTCCCAACTACGCCACGCCGGAGGAAATAGTCCAACACCTGACCAGCAACAAAATCAGCTACGTCATTATCGACAGGTGGTTTCGCCACGCCTACGTTACCATCATTCCCGCAGCGCAAAAGTACCCCGACAAGTTCAAAGTTGTCTGGCAAACACCCCAACCGGAAAAAGACGCGCCCCTGACCTACGTTTTGGAATTTATATAGCGGCGCGCGCAGCGGCAAATTGTCAGGCGCAGGTAGAGGCAAATGCCAATAGCCGACGGCGGCGGTTGTTACCGGCGCAGCGCAAACGGCGTTTCTTCTAAAAAAATCACCTATCTTTGCGGCACATTCAAAACGTTCGGGATTTAAGAAAAACCATTGCCGCTATGAAAATACTTTTTATTGTTCCCGGCTCGGGCGACCCGTTTTACTGCGGGAATTGCTTTCGGGATAATCTTCACGCCAACGCGCTGCGCAGCGCCGGGCACGATGTGGTCGTAATGCCGCTCTACCTGCCGCTGACGCACGAATCGTTTGAGGGAAATACTCCGCTGTTTTTTCCCGCCACCACCTTCTACGTGGCGGAAAAATTTTTCCGCCGCAGGCAAATGCCGCGCTGGCTGGCGAAAATGTTAGGCGCAAAGGCCATGCTCAGGCTTGCCGCTTCGTTTTCGGGGAGCACCTCCGCCGGCGGCATGGAGGGCATTACGCTCGCCATGGTTAAGGGTGAAGGCGCGGCCTTCCGCAATCAGGTTGCCCCGCTGGTGAGCTGGATAAAAGACCACGAAAAACCGGACGTGGTGCACCTCTCCAGCACCCTCATAGCAGGCGTGGCAAAGGCGGTGAAGCAGCAGGCGGCAATTCCGGTAGTCTGCTCCCTGCAGGACGAAGAGGTGTGGATTGACAACCTGAAAAAAGAGTACGCCGACGCAGCGTGGAAGGGCATTGCCGACAACCTGAAGTACATTGACAAGCTGATTGCCTCGAGCGAATTTTACAAAAAAGCCGCGCAACGCCGTATTCCCCAAATTACGGATGTTGAGGTGATATACCCGGGGGTAAACCGCGAAAAGTACGCCGCAGCGCGTCCCCCGCAACGCCCCACCATCGGGTTTTTTTACCGGATGAACAGGGAGAATGGGCTGCATATTCTGGCAGAGGCTTTTGTGGAGCTGAAAAAAAGAGGTACGGTGAAAGACCTCAAGCTCAAGGTTGGCGGCGGATATACGTCGGCAGACAGAAAATTCCTGAAGCAGGTGCGGCAAACCCTCGCGCCCTGCATGGGCGATGTGAGCTGGAGCGATACGTACAGCCTGAGCGACCACGCCGGATTTTACCGCGAGGTAAGCGTCATCTGCGTGCCCATAACGTTTAACGAGGGTGTTGGGCTTTACCTTTGCGAGGCGTTTGCGGCAGGTTGCCCCGCCGTTGAGCCCGCCACAGGCTCTTTTGCCGAAGTGGTAGGCAACGCCGGCATAACCTACTTCCCCAACAGTAGCGAAGCGCTTGCCGACGCTCTCGAACGCCTGCTGACCAACGAACAGCTGCTAAGCCTGAGCCGCGCCAACGCGCTGCGCCTGTCCGAAGTGCGCTACAACCGCGAAGCGTCGGCAAAAAAGCTGATTGAGGCGTATAGAGCGTTGAGCGTTGAAAATTGAACGCTAACGTGAATACCGGCGATAGCGCCCGGCGGCATACCGCGCGCGCTGCTACCTCCCGGCCAGCACAATATCGGCTACTTCCTCCGCCCTGTCCACCATGTAGGCCGGGTGGAACGCCTCCAGCTCGGCGCGGGGACGAAATCCCCACGCCGCTCCGCAGGCGGCAACCCCGCTGTTGAGCGCCGTTTGCATATCCACGTTAGAGTCGCCCACGTACAGCGCCTTGCGCCTGCCGACGGCAGCGGCGGCAAGAATTTCGTAAACAATGGCGGGGTCGGGCTTCGGGGCAACGCCCTCCCGCTGACCCAGCACCTTGACAAAGCTAACGTTGGGGAAGTAGTGCGCTGTCAGCTTGCACGTCGCCGCGTGGTACTTGTTGGAGGCAACCGCCACCAAAACATTTCGCTCCTGTAGCCGCTTTAGCAGCGCGGGAATACCCGGATAGGGAACGCTGTGCTCCGTATCGTGCTCCCTGTAGTAGGCCAGGAACGCGCTGCGCACGCGGAGAATGTTCTCCTCCGTTTTCTCCCCTTCCGGAAGCGTCCGCTCGAGCAGCTTGGCCACGCCGTTGCCAACAAACCGCCGGTAGGCCTCCACCGGATGGGTAGGGAAGCCGTTGGCGCGTAAGGCGTAGTTGGCGCTGTTGGCCAAGTCGACTATGGTGTTCAGCAGCGTCCCGTCGAGGTCAAAAATAGTCAGGTTTACCATGCTAAATTTTTCTTTTCTTCGTAATAGTAACGTGCAAAGGTAGCCAAATACTTCCAAAGTGCGCGCCGGATTTCCCAAGCTTTTGCGGGGTAGCGCGCAGCTCGGCGCAGCTGGCGTTCAACCTCCGTTGCAGAACTTTTACCGCTACTCTTTGGGTGGGCGATGGTGTTGCTCATCCAAAGTTGAAAAAAATTCTGCCAGCGTGATGGAAAAATAGCTGCAAATATCATCCAGCGTGCTGATGGTTACGTTGGTTTTCCCGCTCTCAATACGTGCAATATGTATGTCTGTGTCAATGTAAAAGCAATCTTGCGATACTTCTTTTTCTTCTCGAAGCCGCTTTATACGTTGGGCTATTTTCTTAAGCAACTCTGTATTACATCTTTGACTTTTCATCTTTGATTTTTCATCATAATGACAAAATTGTCAGTTTTTAAGAAAAATATCGCTGACAAATTTGTCAGCGTTTTAATTTTTTCTATGCTTTACTTTTGTTGCCAAATAAAAATTATCTACAAATGAAAAAGATTTTGAAAAAACTTCTACGCAAAAGCGTATGGGCAATAGACATTGCGATGTCTCCGTTTGTGTTCGCGGCGGCAATTACTATGAAAACGCTTAGGCGCGGCGGAATAGCAAGGTTTCCGCTGTCAAAAAGAGTACTGTTAAGCGTGGGCATTTACCCCATCGTAGACCACTACTACGAGCCGCTGTTTAATCCCCGGCGCTTAAGGAAACCGCTTTCCGACGAAAGGCCGCTTCCGGGCATTGCAAATTGGAACGTAGAGGAACAGCTAAGCCTCCTGAAATCGTTCAATTTTCAGCAAGAGCTGGAGAATATCCCTGAAAACTTCGTTGATGAGGCTACATTTTACTTTAAAAATGGCGCTTATGGGTCGGGAGACTCCGAATATTGGTATAGTATCATCAGGCTAAAAAAGCCCGCGAGAATTATAGAAATTGGCTCGGGGGAGTCAACAAAAATGGCGCAGCTGGCCATACGAGCCAACCAAAAAGATGACAGGGGCTACCAGTGCCGGCACATTTGCATAGAGCCGTATGAGATGCCGTGGCTGGAAAAAACAGGCGTGGAGGTTTTGCGCAAGAAAGCTGAGGACGTTGGCGTTGATTTTTTCGAGCAGCTGGAAGCAAATGATATTTTGTTTATCGATTCGTCCCACATGATTCGTCCCCAAGGCGACGTTCTGTTTGAGTATTTAGAGTTGCTGCCGACGCTTAAGCGGGGAGTAATTGTGCATATTCATGATATTTTTTCTCCGAGGGACTATCCGGACTGTTGGGTTGTGTCTGAAATACGCCTTTGGAATGAGCAATACTTGCTGGAAGCGTTTTTGAGCTTCAATCCGGCGTGGAAAATATTGGGCACACTGA
>JAITAP010000205.1 GCA_031284065.1 Prevotellaceae bacterium | reverse complement strand
TGCCGTACTACAACGTCAATGTCGCTTTCGCCCCGGGTTTTGGCCGTTTTTTGCTTCTCTACACGCCCCGTTTGCACGTCTATCAGCTTAAACGAAATGTACAGGTAGGGCATCCTCAGTTCGTCGTGTAACTCCGTAGCGTTGGTAACGAATACGGCATTTGCGCCTATCTTCTTACCAATTGCGACTATCTGCGCGTTGTCCACCTGCCCGCTCATTTGAAATTTGTTTTCCGCCAGCACCTTGTCTATCTGCTGCCGCTCCAGCACGGCGTAGCCGCGCGTGTTCACAATGACGTTGCTTACCTCCTCCCGGATAATTTCCTTTGCGCTCTTGCCAGCTTTTCCGTCAGGGTCAAACACCGCCACTTTTTTGTCCTGGGCAAAAATGCCGCCGTACCATAGAATGAAGGTACCCAAAATCAGAATTTTTTTCATTTTTTTGATGATTTAATGGTTGTTTAGAGATATAATTTTTGTAAGGTTGTTTTGCTCATCGCTCAATGCTCTTCACTATTTCGTCCGTAATAGCTTGCAGCCCGTCGTCGTATGCCTTTCGTCCGGCCGCCTTGTAGTCCAGCCCTCCGCCCTTAAAGTCGGTGAAAACGTTGCCGTATATTTCTTTTCCCGTTCGCTGCTCCACAATGGAGATTTCGGCATCCAGAAAAGACACGTAGATTCCGTTCAGCTCGCTGCCCTTGCGGGTGGAGGCCTCTACCGTCAGCAGCCAGTCTGCGCCTTGCCGGGTGGGGGTGAAGCTGTATCCCCGCTTTGCGAGCTCGGCCTTGAGCTTTGGCTCCAGCAGCCGCACCCGCTGGTCAAAGTTCCACTCCGCCGAAAGGATGTACACGGCAATGGCGCTTTGCATTCGCGCAAGCGCTGCGGTAAGCTCCGACTTGAGCGCAAGCGATTTGGCGGTTTGAACGCTACTCTCGTCGCTGCCAACGGCTATGAGCAACGCCTGCGCAAACTCCAGCTCGCCAAAAAAGGGCTGTGCGCTTTCGTACAGCTTTTTTGCCCGCCCCTTGTTGCCGCTGCGCTCCTGCTGTCCGGCGCTGCGCATGGCGGCTTCAATCTTCTGCACGGCAACGCTCACGCCGGACTTGTAGTACTCCTTGAGCTCGCGCTTGTCGGCGCAGGCAAAGGCGTAGAAAACGTCGTCATTTCTGTCGTAGTACACCTCCACCCGTAGCCCCACAATCTCCGCGTCGGCCGATGTGCTTACCACCGAGCTGTATGAGGCGTAGGATTGCGCCGCCGCGCCGTTTACCTCTACGCTTTGGTCGGCTATTGTCTGGTCGGACTGCACCTTTACCCGGATGCTCTCCAGCAGCTTTCGCTTGGCTTCGCTTTCCAGCCTCGCCTTTGCCTTGTCCTCCGGCTCGCCGGGGATGGCAAATTCGCTGACAAAGCCGGTGAAGTAGTCGCTTTGGGGAAACCCCGACTCCCTCCACCGGTCGTTCACCCAGCGCGGAGCGCCTTGCCCCAGCGTGGCGAGCGACAGCAGGCAGCACGCTACGGCGCAGCAGAGCCTCATGGTATTGCTAATTTTTTTCATGGCTCACAACCTCAAATTTCGCTTTGTAACCCGTCGTCGGGGCTACCGCCCCTTCTCCAGCTCAGCCTCTACCCGCTTGCGGTACTGCTCAAACTCAAAGTTCATCTTGAGCTTTTGCTCGTCGGGGATTTTTTGCTCCACGCGCCGGGCAACCTCCGCCGCCAGCTCCGACACGCCCTTTTGGTACTCGAGGCAAACGTACACCTTGTACTGGTTGTTGGGGAGCAGGTACTTGGAAATCTTAATGGGAACGGTACCCGCCACCACCTCGTTGGTCGCAGCATCTACAAAGTCGTTGGTCTTTGCGGTTTGGTCGCTGACGCTGTTGCCTGCAACGGCGTCGCCGGAGTAAACCTCGTAGCCGCCGGCGTCGGCCGACGTAGAGGCCTTGACTTTGGTGGCGAGCGACCTCGCAAACTGTGCGCGCGCCTGCGCCTCCGCAATGTTCCGCGCGGTGGACTCCTTAAAGTGCTGCCCAATGCCTACCGCCCTCAGCACCGGCTTCTCCTCCTGCAATTTTTCGCAAATGTCCTGCTCAATTGCCCGTTGACCCGTAGCGCTTTGCAGCGCTGCCTTACTCCCTCCGCAGCCCGTAGCCATTACGCCTGCGGCGATTGCCACGGCGGCAACCAAAAAATAATTCTTCTTCATAGCTGTTTGATTTGTAATTTTTACTTTGCCTACTCTAATAAAGTTTTCGGCTTCCCTTGTGCTTGTGGCGTGCGCATAAAAAAAGGGCACGAGCATTTTTTTTGTCCAAGCCCTGTAGGTATCGCCAAACACCTGTAGTCGCAACAAGAAAAAGCCCGCGTCCTAAAACACGAGCTTTTACTTATCATAAGGCGACTACTATAAAATTTTGGCGATTTGTACAGGGTGCCTATAATAAATAAAAGCTGTTCTAATCAACTATAATAATATCTATGTTTTTTATTGACTCATTTTTTTATTATCGAATTTCATTGAAATTAAATTTGGGCAAATGTAGCATATATTTTTTTGTAAAACAAATTTTTTTGGCACAAAAATATTTTTCTTCCAACATTTCCGCTTTTTAACGACTACGAGATTATTCTCTTTATGCTGGCAAGTGAGCGCAAAATATTTTATGAAATCCGCAAAAATTGGTTAATCGCATTGTCGCTTCAAAGAAAAAGTGTAATTTTACAGACCAAACTATCGAAAATCACAAACTTTGGTCTATAGAAACAGGGAAATGGGAAATATCGAACGAAAGGTATATACGGAGCAGCTTGTCG
>JAITAP010000046.1 GCA_031284065.1 Prevotellaceae bacterium | reverse complement strand
TGTTATTTTTTTTGAAGTTAATCCTCTTTTTCTTGTATAATCCCTATCGTTCACATTTTATACTATCACAATAACGCCCTATATCCTAAATATATTGTGCAGACGGTAAAAAAAATTTGCCTAATTATACAAATTGTATTCCATCCCCCACCCTCCCGTAGAGACGCACGGCGTGCGTCTCCACGCGCATCGCGTCCCGCCGCGCACCGCGCGCTCCGTACATCGCGCATCGCTCCGCCGCCCCCTGCCGTCATTCCGACCGGAGCGCACGAGGCACGAGTGCGCGTAGCGGAGGAACCTCCCGCCATTTTTGCCTATCGCGGCAACAAGGGTTTGGCGGCTAAGGTTGTCCGTTACCGCACTCATGCAGGCAAGCCGCCAGCGGCTGTCCAGCCCGTTTTTGCGCAGGGCTTCGGCGTGCTGCCCCGACACGTGCACGCATCCCTTTACCAGTCGCACCTTGCAGCGTCCGCAAATACCCGCTCCCCCGCACGGAAACTCCACGCCGTACTCGTGCAGCATATCCACGAATGGCGTACCGGGGTTAACTTTCAGCGTAACGCCGACGGGAAGGAGCTGTACGGTAAAGCTCATGCTCAGCTCGTATGAAAAACTTCCTCCATCGAAGCCCACCACTCGCCGTCGGCGCGGTTTTCGAGCGGCTGCTGGCACGGCTCGCACACATTCCACCACCGCCGGGTTTCGGGGTCTGCCGCCATTTTTGCCATATCGGTGTTGTAGTCGCTGCCAACGTACTCGTAGTAGCTGAACAAAAAGCCATCTCTATAGTAGATGCTGTAGTTGCGCAGGTTGCAATCGTAAATCATCTTTAGCACGCCGGGCCATACCGCAGCGTGCAGCTTTTTGTACTCCTCCAGCTTTTCCGGGCGTACCCTGATAACGCTTCCGTAACGTGTCATAGCCATCTGAATTTTTTGGCAAATATAAATATTTTTAGCAAATAATGACTTTGTTGCAGCGAGAGCTTGAGGAAAAAATTTAACTCCTGAATTGGCTGACGCCGTGTAAGTCCCGCAGGGACTTAAGAGGAGAGCGCTATCGTTAACCGTAGGCTAAAGCCTACGGTTAAGCAAGTGTCGTCCCTGCGGGACTTTGGGAGGAGAGCGCTATCGTTAACCGTAGGCTAAAGCCTACGGTTAATCAAGTGTCATCCCTGCGGGACTTAAGAGGAGAGCGCTATCGTTACCGTAGGCTAAAGCCTACGGTTAATCAAGTGTCGTCCCTGCGGGACCTGCCCGACATCAGCCAATTCAAAATTCAAAATTCAGAATTCAAAATTTTATAATGTGCTCTCGTTGCAACAAAGTCATTCAAAATTCAAAATTCAAAATTCAAGATGACAGTATCTTTCATAGGCATTGGGTTAATTGGCGGTTCGGCAGCTATTGCGCTGCGCAAGCGCGGATTTGCGACGAGGCTCATCGGGGTTGACAGCAACCCCAAGCACGCGGAGCAGGCGCTTGCCCTGGGGCTGGTGGACGAAATTCTACCGCCGGACGAAGCGGTGAAAGCGGCCGACCTTGTGCTGCTGGCGGTGCCGGTAAACGTTGCGCGGGAGCTGCTGCCGCGCATCCTGAACTTGCTAAAGGAAGACGCAACGGTGGTAGATATGGGGTCAACCAAAAACGGAATATGTACCGTTGCCCGCTCCCACAGCAAGCGTGTGCAGTACGTAGCTTCGCACCCCATGGCGGGAACGGAGTACTCGGGGCCGTCGGCGGCAATCGACGGGCTGTTTGACGGAAAAAAAGCCATCGTGTGCGAGCATAGCCTTAGCGCCGACTTTGCGCTAAACCGCGCCCTCTCCATGTACCGAAGCCTCAACATGGACGTGCTTTTCTACACCGACTCGGAGGCGCACGACAGGCATGTAGCCTACGTTTCGCACATATCGCACGTGAGCTCGTTCATGCTGGGGCTCACGGTGCTGGAGGTCGAAAAAAGCGAAAAGCACATCTTTGACCTTGCCGGAACAGGCTTTGAATCTACGGTGCGGCTGGCAAAGAGCTCGCCCGTAACGTGGACGCCGATATTCATCCAAAACGCAGAAAGCGTTTCGCACGCGCTGGAAAAGTACATAGAAAACCTGCAACGCTTCAAAGCCTGCGTTGACGCGCGCAGCTCCGACGGGATTGCCGCGCTGATAGCCGAAGCCAACAAAATAGAAAAAATCATCAAGTAAGCTAACCATTCAACAAAAAAAGAGATGAAGATTGATTTAAGCCTTTCGCCCATTGCAAACCATTTGGAAAATCCCCGCTGGCCTGTGCTCATTGCCGGCCCGTGCAGCGCCGAGAGCGAGGAGCAACTGCTCAACACCGCCCGGCAACTGAAAGCCTCGAAGCGCGTCAGCTACTTCCGCGCGGGCGTGTGGAAGCCGCGCACGCGCCCCGGCTCATTTGAGGGTATGGGAGAAATTGCGCTCAAGTGGCTGCAAACCGTAAAGCAGGAAACAGGCCTGCGAACCGCCGTAGAAATTGCCACAACCGAGCACGCCGAGCTGGCGCTAAAGTACGGCGTGGACGTGCTCTGGGTCGGGGCGCGTACCTCCGTAAACCCCTTTTCGGTACAGAGCATTGCCGACAGCATCAGAGGGTGCAACGTGGTGGTGCTGGTCAAGAATCCGGTAAACCCCGACCTGCAGCTGTGGCTGGGGGCGCTGGAGCGCATCAACCGCGCAGGCATCACGCAGCTGGCGGCCATTCACAGAGGATTTTCGGCGTACGAAAAATCGGTGTACCGCAACGAGCCGGTGTGGAACATGGCGATTGAGCTCAAAACGCTTTGCCCCGCGCTGCCCGTCATTTGCGACCCAAGCCACATTGCAGGCAAGCGAAACCTCGTCCCCTTAGTTGCGCAAAAAGCGCTGGACCTGAACATGGACGGGCTTATGGTAGAGGTGCACAACAACCCCTGCATTGCCAAGAGCGACGCAGAGCAGCAGCTCACCCCCGGCGACTACGCCCAAATGATATACGCGCTACAGCTCCGCGAGGTAAGCCCCGCCAAGCCGGAGCTGCGCAGCGAACTCGACGCGTACCGCCAGCAGATAGACATACTCGACGATACCATTTTTCAGTCAATTGCGCAGCGCATGAGCATCTCCCAAAAAATAGGGCGGTACAAGAAAGACCACAACCTGATGGTTTTGCAGCTCAACCGCTGGGAGGAGATTCTGGAGAAGCGGTGCAGCCTCACAACGGCTATAGGGCTAAGCTACGAGTTTACCAAGCGTCTGCTGGAGCTTATCCACGAGGAGTCCATCAACCTGCAAACCGAAATCATGAACGGCCGCGATTAGCGCAGTAGAGACGCACGGCGTGCGTCTCAGCGACAAACCGACGCGGGTGGCGTTGCCTGAAAAATAAGTTTTTCAAAATTTATTTGTATCTTTACGCGGCATGGCCGAACGGCCATTGCTTTTCAGCCGGTCTGGTTGGCGGGGTTAGCCAATTTTGCGCATCTGTCGCTTCTATCGGTTTAAAATGGAGGGATGACAATTTATCCACAAATTATATGAGCTGTAGCGGAAAATCAGCGTAACTCACGGACAGCAACAGTTCGCAAAATTATACCGCGCATTGAATAATTCAAGTGTCGCTCCGGCTTTTTGCCAAAAATAAGTAACGTGTTATGAAAGACAATTGTATTCAGCAAAGCTGTAGCCAAGCTGCGCATCGCCTTTGGCGGTTGAAAGCGCATGTATCGGCAGGAGTTTTATTGTTATTCACGGCGGGATACTTTCCGTGCCGCAGCCAAACAACGGCAACTCTTCAATGGCCGGATTCGCTCAATACCGCCAAAGAGGCGGATTACATGACGGAAACGGAAAGAGAGGTGATTCACGAGCTGAATAAGGCGCGCACCAATCCCAAGGCGTACGCCCTGTACCTGAAAGAAGAGCGGCAGTACTACAGCGGGAAAAATATCAGCAAGCCCGGGGAAATCACAGTGAAGACCCGTGAAGGGCTTGTAGCCGTAAACGAGTGTATTGCAGCATTGGAAAAAGCCAAGCCTGTAAATGTTTTGCGCCCGCACAAGGAGTTGAGCAAGGCTGCGGGCTGGTTGGCGGCAGATCAGGCAAAGACCGGACGGACAGGGCATAGCGGCAGCGACGGCAGCACGCTGCCACAACGACTGGCACGCTACTACTCCGGAAGCTATGTCGGCATAGGTGAAAATATTTCTTACGGCGGATGTGAGGCGCGACAAATTGTTATGCAATTGCTGATAGACGACGACGTTTCTTCAAGAGGGCACAGGCACAACATCATGAGCGCGGCATTTGACTGCTGCGGGGTTGCCATCAATACACATTCTGTGTACAGGTGTGTGTGCGTAATGGACTTTGGAAAATTTCGGAGTGAAGAATAAATTTTATGGCAGCGTCGCATATTGTTAGCCCGCAAATGGCATGGATTTGAAAGATTTACGCCGCTGTAACTATCTGAAAATGAATTTTCTCTGTAATCTCAACGAACAAATGCAGCTTTAAGTAAGAAAAAAAAACATCTTCGTGGGCATGCCTACAGATGGTTCTGGAAGAATTTCTACTTTTACGTTGGGGGAAAAAGTACATTTATCCCGTGCGCACAGGTGCACAACTCCTGTGAGGCACAGGCCGACGCACAGGCAAGGTTGCACCAATGAATCTACAGCCTGATTTTTCAGCTACAATTTTTTGCATAATGAAAATTTAAGTGTATTTTTGCCGCGCAAATTTGCTCATTGTATAAATTGTACTGAAACCTAATGCGGCGTGATAACGCCACAAGCACAATCAAAAACGCCATGAAAAAGTTAAAGAATATTAACGGGGGGGGGGGGGTAAAAGACCTCATTCTACCAGAGTTTTAGCGCCAAAAGGCAAGTCTTTTCCGTTTCTGCTTTTAGGCATTTTTTTTATTCTGCTGCATGTTTTTCTTTCCTTTAGCCCTGACGTGGAAAGAGGTTGGGGCGTGAACTTCATCAAATTTTTTGAGCCACCGGTTGTCGTCGCCTTTTACCTGCTGCTTGCTGTGGCGCTCTTGCCGCCGGTTAACCGTTTTGTGGCGGGCGTTTTTGCCTCAATGAGCCGGGCAAAGGCGCTTGCCGCCGCAAAAAAGTGGAAATTTGCTATCTTTTTGCTGCTTTCCGTCGGCGCAGCCTTTGCTTTTCGTGCGCTGCAAGTGAAGTACATTTTTCTGGGCGACGTCGGCATACGCCCCTCGCAAATTGAGCAGGGAGAGATTATAAGCGATGAATACCTTTCCATGTGCCTGCTCATCCGGCTTTACGGCTACCTGCACGCTGCGTGGGAGTACACGGGCTTGCAGACCATCCAGCTTGTGGCTTACGTTACCGGCGGGTTGTTTATTTTTATTTCGCTGCTCACCGCCGATGCGCTCGGAAAAACTTTTCTCAAAAAGTTAGCGTGCTTCACGGTAGCCACCCTTTCGCTGGCAGCTCTGATGCAATTCTGCGGCTATGCGGAAATCTACACGCTCGCCCTGCTGTTTTTGCAGCTTTACCTCTACTTGTGCGTGCTGCACTTGCAGGGGAAAATCGGCGTCATCTTTCCGGCCATAACGCTGGCTGTGAGTATTGCCGTGCACCACCTGCTGGTGTGTATGGTACCCTCGCTGATTTTCCTCTTTTACCGCAGCGTGCTTTGGAAACGCCCGTTTTTCAGAAAGAGAAGCACGCTCATTGGGCTTGGCGTTGCAGCGCTGCCGGTTATTTACTACTTCGTTACGCGCATCGCGTACCGTGTAATGCTACCTCTGTCGCCGGGTGAGAAAAATCTGCTGACCATGTTTTCCGTAGCCCACTACAAGGAGTTTGCCAACCATCTGCTACAATGCGGCGGCTTTGTCAGCATCGTGTGGGTAGCGGTGTTGCTGTTTTACCTGTTGGGTAAAGTAAAGTTCGCTGCGCTTCACTGGTTTTACTTTATAGCCTCCGGCTCCATCACCGGCCTAATGTTCGTCTTTAACAACATACGAGGAAGCGGCGATTGGGATATTATATCGTTCACCGCTGTGGTGAATAATGCGCTGGCAATTATCCTGCTGCTCAACTTGCACGAGCGAAAAGTTGCCAAAAATATCAAGTACGGCGTTTGCGCCATAGCGGTTTTTGCGCTCCTGCACACCTCCTTTTGGATTGCCACCAACGCCTCCGACAAGTCTATCGGCTGGGTAGAAAAAGCGTTTGAAAAAGATCCGGCCAACTACTACAAAGGCTCTTTCAGCAATGAGTCCATGCTGGGCGCCATATTTTCGTCAAATAACCTCAAGGAAAAAAGTTTGTATTGGGAGAAAAAAGCCTACCAGCGCCACTCGAACGACCCGCGAACAGGCTTTAACTACGCCAACGTCCTGATAAGAGAGGGAAAGGTGGACGAGGCTGTCAAAATCTATGAGGCGTCTATCGACAAGTTTCCGGCGTACGCCCTGCCGTACATGCAGCTTGTGGATATTTACTTGAAAAACCAAAGCTACGAAGCCTTGTACCGCCTGCTTGCCAAAATGGAGGCAGTGTATAAGCAAGATTCTTCGGTTTTCACCTCACGCTTTTCACAGGAGCAACTTAGCTCATGCTTTGATATTTTGCGGCAGCTGGAGCCGTCGTTCAGGTAGATACGTCGCCTGTCGTTCTCTGTTCCACGAAAAGTTCCTCAGGTTGACCGGTTGCTCCTTGTTGACCGGTTGCTCCCTGATGACTTGTGGGGCAAGTTTGCGAAAGAAAAGAGAGGGGGGAAGCCTGCCCAATTTAAAAATCTTATTTTGAGCTGAATCAACGTGCTATCCATAGTTGATTGCAATATATAAAGTTTGAAATTTTGAATTGCGCATAGCGCGAAGTAGCTTACGCCACTACCCTGCGAGACTTTGAGAATGTATCGGGAGATGTAACCGGCGCTACTAAGGGGAGCTGAGCCCTTATTTTCCCAAAGTTCCCTGTGGCTATGTAAGGGAGGCGTGAGACGATGAAGTTCGAAGTCTATTGTAACTATCTGAAAATGAATTTCTTTGCACAAAATTGCCAACTCCTTTGGTTACTTTTACAAAATGTTGTACCTTTGTGGCTTCTTTAGCATGGCACAGTAAGTACGTTTAATTTGTAAATCACTCTTTTTCAACCCTTAACGTTATGTCAAACATCTTTTCATCCTCCATTGGCAAAAAGCTCATAATGAGCCTTAGCGGATTGTTCCTTATAGTATTTCTGCTCCTGCATTTGAGCCTCAACTTTGCAGCGGTAGTGTCGGAAAGCGCGTACAACGTAGCTTGCCACTTTATGGATACCAACATTTTTATTCAGATAATGGTGCCAATCCTTGCGCTGGGCTTTGCAATTCACATCATCTACGCGCTCTACCTCACGCTGAGCAACCTCAGGTCGCGCCCCGTGGGCTACGCCGTAAGCAGCAACACCAAAGCCTCGAGCTGGGCTTCGCGCAACATGTTTGTGCTGGGGCTTATCGTGCTGGGCTTTTTGGCAGTTCACCTGAGCCACTTTTGGGCCAAGATGCAGCTGCAACATTTTTTGGGCGGCGCCGGCGCCGAAAATCCCTACCTGCTGGTAAAAGAAACCCTGTCGAACCCCGTGTGGGCTGCGGTGTACGTGGTCTGGTTCTGGGTATTGTGGTTTCACCTGTGCCACGGCTTTTGGAGCATGTTCCAAACCATAGGGGTTAACAACCAAAAATGGATTCCGCGCCTGCAAATCGCCGCGCGGGTATTCGCAACGCTTATAGCCGTTGGGTTTACGGTCATTCCGCTTTACTTTTGCGTTAGATTTTATTTCCTTGTGTAAGAATTATCCCCCGTTGAATTTTTGAATTTTAAAAATATGTCTGAGAAGTTAATTTCAAAAGCGCCCGAAGGGCCGCTTGCAGAGAAGTGGACGCGCCATAAGGCGAACATTCGCGTAGTTAGCCCTGCCAACAAGCGCAAGCTCGATATTATTGTGATAGGCAGCGGGCTTGGCGGCTCGTCCGCCGCCGCCGCGCTGGGTGAGTTGGGCTACAACGTCAAGATTTTTTGCATCAGCGATTCGCCGCGCCGGGCGCACTCCATCGCCGCGCAGGGAGGCATCAACGCCGCAAAAAACTACCAAAACGATAACGACTCCACCTACCGCCTTTTCTACGACACCATCAAGGGTGGCGACTACCGCGCCCGCGAGGCAAACGTCTATCGCCTTGCGGAGGTGAGCAACCTCATCATAGACCAGTGCGTGGCGCAGGGCGTGCCCTTTGCGCGTGATTACGGCGGGCTGCTGGACAACCGCTCGTTTGGCGGCGCGCAGGTGAGCCGCACCTTTTACGCGCGGGGGCAAACCGGACAACAGCTGCTGCTGGGCGCCTACGCTGCGCTAAACCGGCAAATTGCCAAGGGCTCCGTAACATCGTTTCCGCGCCACGAAATGCTCGACGTAGTGCTGATTAACGGCGAGGCAAAGGGTATCATTGCCCGCAACCTGATAACGGGGGAAATTGAGCGGCACGGGGCGCACGCCGTCGTGATTGCTTCGGGCGGCTACGGAAACGTATTCTTCCTTTCAACCAACGCCATGAACAGCAACGGCTCGGCGGCGTGGCAGGCCTACAAGCGGGGAGCGTTCTTTGGCAACCCGTGCTTTGCGCAAATTCACCCCACCTGTATTCCGGTGCACGGCGAGCAGCAGTCAAAGCTCACGCTTATGAGCGAATCGCTGCGAAACGATGGGCGCATCTGGGTTCCCAAAAAGAAGGAAGACGTAGAAAAATTACGCCGGAAAGAGATTAAAGCTTCGCAAATAGCCGAAGAAGACCGCGATTACTACCTTGAGCGCCGCTACCCGGCGTTTGGTAACCTCGTGCCGCGCGACGTTGCCTCGCGAGCCGCCAAGGAGCGTTGCGATGCCGGTTTTGGCGTAAACGAAACGGGGCTTGCCGTTTTCCTCGACTTCTCCACCGCCATTAAGCGGCTGGGGCGAAAGGTCATTGAGGAGCGCTACGGTAACCTTTTCCAGATGTACGAAAAAATTACCGACGAAAACCCCTACAACGAGCCGATGATGATTTACCCGGCAATTCACTACACTATGGGCGGCCTCTGGGTGGACTACAACCTGATGACCACCGTGCCGGGCTTGTACGCCATTGGCGAAGCCAACTTCAGCGACCACGGCGGAAATCGCCTCGGCGCGTCGGCGCTCATGCAGGGGCTGGCAGACGGGTACTTTGTGCTGCCATACACCATTGGCGACTACCTTGCCGGCAAAATTCAGGAAAAAAAGGTGGATACCGGCGACCCCGCCTTTGACGCAGCCGAGAAAAAAGTAAACGACAAAATTACCGCGCTGCTCAACCTCAACGGCACGCAGCCGGTGGACTACTTCCACAAAAAGCTGGGCAAAGTTATGTGGGACGAGGTAGGCATGGCGCGTAACGAAGCCGGGCTGCAAAAAGCCATCAAGGCTATCAGGGAAATTCGCGATGAGTTTTGGCGCGACGTGTTTGTTCCCAACACCAACAGCGAGTTCAATCAGGAGCTGGAGAAAGCGCTGCGCGTGGCCGATTTCTTGGAGATGGGCGAGCTCATGGCGCACGACGCGCTCAACCGCAAGGAGTCGTGCGGCGGGCACCTGCGCGAGGAAATGCAGACCGAAGAGGGCGAAGCCAAGCGCGACGACGCTAAATACATGTACGTTTCGGCGTGGGAGTACGCAGGGCGCGATAAAGAACCGGCGCTGCACAAAGAGCCCCTCAACTACGAATTTATAAAAGTCGCCACGAGAAACTATAAGGATTAATCAGCGATAGAGAG
>JAITAP010000023.1 GCA_031284065.1 Prevotellaceae bacterium | reverse complement strand
GTCAGCTCGATGTTCCTTTCGCTGATTATTATTCCGGTGGTTTACTATGGATTTTACCGGATAAAAGAAAAGTTGGGGACAAGAAGAAACGCCCACGGGACCTCCTAAAAAGGGGGAACAATACCAAACTCGTAAGGCGTTGCCAGGCGCAGGAAACAGTTGGTTTGCGCGAAAAAACCGACCTCAAAACGATTGCCAAATTCACGCAAAGCGGCTTAATCAGCCACCTTGCGCACGACAAGTATTAGGATAGCGTAACGAAAAAGGGCAGTAAAAACGCTGTCTGCTTCATTGTGCCGGCAGCTTTCGGTAAAAGTATCTATTCGGAAAAAAGTTATACCTTTGCAATCGAAATAAATATTTGGTCATGGGGCGAATCTGTTGGCGGTTGAATTTAGCCAAAGGAAGCACGGATTGCTACACAAAAATATGCCCAAAAATAATTTTCCAAGCGTAAAGAAAATCTATCTCTTTGTTGTGAATTGCAAGCTGTCGACACGTATGTTGGCAATTTAAAATCGATGGTAACGAATAAAACATACTTCAACGAGTATTTGCAACGAATCGGGCAGCAAATTCCGGATTTAATCAAGCAATTCGATTTTTCGGAACATGCCGTAAGCTTGGATTATCAGACAAAATGTTCGGCGGTATATTCCTCTAACATTGAGGGGAATAGTATTGACGTAAATTCATTTATGAATTATCAGCTGAGCAAAGAGAAGTTTAAGGCGGGAAAAGAATTGCAGGAAATAGAGGATTTGGTTGCAGCATACCAGCTTGCACAGGAAAACTCATTATCGGAAACAAATCTTTTGAAAGCACACCATATTTTGTCTAAATCGCTGTTAATCAGAAGTAAGCGAGGAAAATACAGAGTTGAGCCGGTCGGCGTATTTGGCAAAGAGGGTTTGGTTTACCTTGCTGTTGAACCTGAATTTGTGAAACAGGAAATGGCAACATTTTTCTCCGATATTCAACAACTTTTAAATGAAGCGCTTTCGGCAGAAGAAGTATTTTACTTTGCAGCGTTGATACATTTGCGATTTGTGCATATACACCCATTCCGCGACGGCAACGGACGAGCTGCCCGCTTGCTCGAAAAATGGTTTATTGCCGAAAAACTTGGTAAGCAGCTTTGGAAAATTCCGTCGGAAAAATACTACAAAGACAACCAACCGCAGTACTACAGCGCAATCCGTATGGGCGTCAATTTTTACACGCTGAATTACGACAAGTGTATGAATTTTTTGACGATGCTGCCGAATTGCTTAAAGTATTAGCATAACGAAGGTAAAGAATTACGGCAAATATTGCGCCGGTGCAAGCTGGGCGGTAGTTATGCCGCAATGATTTGCACAAAATCGGCGAAATTTTAATCAGTAAGGGTTTATACAAGGGCAACAGTCCGGACACGAATTAAACAATTAACCACATAACTACACATACCACCTTTTCCATGAAGCGTATTTTAGTAACCGGAGGCGCCGGATTTATTGGTTCGCACTTGTGCGAGCGGCTGTTGAGCGAGGGCAACGACGTGCTGTGCCTCGACAACTACTTTACGGGGAGCAAGGAGAACATTGCCCACCTGCTGAGCAACCCCTACTTTGAGCTGGTGCGCCACGACGTAACCGCGCCGTTTTACGCCGAAGTTGACGAAATATACAACTTGGCGTGCCCCGCCTCGCCCGTGCACTACCAGTACAACCCCATAAAAACGATAAAAACGTCGGTGATGGGCGCTATCAACATGCTGGGCTTGGCGAAGCGCATAAAGGCAAAAATCCTGCAAGCCTCCACCAGCGAGGTGTACGGCGACCCCGCCGTTCATCCGCAGCCCGAAGAGTATTGGGGCAACGTAAATCCCATTGGCATCCGCTCGTGCTACGACGAGGGCAAGCGCTGCGCCGAAACCCTGTTCATGGACTACCACCGGCAGAACAGCGTGCGCATCAAAATTGTGCGCATCTTCAACACCTACGGGCCTCGCATGAACCCAAACGACGGGCGCGTGGTGTCGAACTTCATCGTGCAGGCGCTGCGCGGCGACGACATTACCATATACGGCAACGGAGCGCAAACCCGCAGCTTTCAGTACGTGGACGACTTGGTAGAGGGCCTTATCCGGATGATGAGCGCCGGCGACGACGTTACGGGGCCTGTAAACATTGGCAACCCGAATGAGTTTACCATGCTCGAGCTGGCGGAGAAGGTGCTGGCGCAAGTCGGCTCAAAATCGAAAATTGTCTTTCGCCCCCTGCCCTCCGACGACCCCAGGCAGCGGCAGCCCAAAATTGACAAGGCCTACAGCCTGCTTGGTGGATGGCAGCCTAAGGTGCAGCTGGAGGACGGCCTGAAAAAAACGATTGACTACTTTAAGCAACTTTGTTGCAACGAATAACATG
The DNA here is from genome assembly GCA_031284065.1 of Prevotellaceae bacterium. GTDB lineage: Bacteria > Bacteroidota > Bacteroidia > Bacteroidales > UBA932 > JAITMY01. The sequence goes on along the minus strand of JAITAP010000023.1, from coordinate 560 downwards.
CTAACTGTTACATAATAGCCTAATAAATATTTCCAATTAGTTACGTTTCTATTGGCTGCGCCGAGCTCCGCTTTCGCGGCGGTTCCCCGCTCCGCTCGGAATGACGGCGGGAGGGAGCGGCGGCGGGAACGTGACGGTGACGGGACGGTGGCGACGACGTTAGCGGCGTACGGGCGGCGTTTGCGGCGCGGAGATAAACCTCATTTCTCTAACAAAACAACCTCAGTAGCAATGGCATGCAAATCTCTCCCACAACCTCATTACCTCATTACAAAGCGATTGAATGAGGTCATGAGGTTTGGCAGGTCTGTACGTATTTCTGCTACTGAGGTTGTTTTGTTGCTTGAATGAGGTGAAAATGAGGTTGCGGCGGCGACGCGGGATGACGACGGCGCGACGGGGCGGGGCGGCGGGACGTTGGCGGCGTTAAACGCCATCCCGTTAGGGATGGAACGCTCGGTAGAAAAGCATCCCTGCCACCGAACCCGGCATTCCGTAGGAATGCCTCCAAAATATTTTTGGACGCATTCCTACGGAATGCGTTGCGCCGAGAACATTGC
>JAITAP010000261.1 GCA_031284065.1 Prevotellaceae bacterium | reverse complement strand
CAGAAATCAACAATATAAAAAATCGGGAACAAAAGTAGGTATTTCTTGGTAAACTTGCAAAATAGCGTTGGCTATGCCCGCAATGTGTGGCGATACACAACGTTATTTTTCACTAATTTATATTGCCGGAAATTCTTTTGCATCGCTAAACACTACGATAATTCCAATTGTATAATACACTTGATTATGAGTTTGTTATATAAATAATTTGTAGATACTGCTGATTTTAAGCGTACAATAATTTTCATTCGGCAGGACAATTTACGTATATGCTATGATGATTTTTCCAAGGTTGCTCAAAAAAAAATCAATGAGGATAGTTAACGATATGATTATTTTTTCTATCTTTGTGCCTCGTAATACCATAGTATATTTACTAAACTTTCTATGTTGAATAAAAACACATAATTATGAAAAGAAAAATTTATTGTTTAGCGGTTTCCGTAGGGCTTGTGGTTGCTTCATGCGGTAGCCCGGAAAAAATGAAAGATGCAGCCGACCAAATCAAAGTAACCTGCACACCGCAAGTATTGGAAGCTCGTGCCGGTACAATTGAGGCAAAAATTACCGTTACTTTTCCTGAAAAGTTTTTCCATCCGGACGCTGTGCTTGAGATGCTCCCGGTTATAAAGTACGCCGGTGGTGAGGTCGCAGGTACTGCTAAGGTTTTGCAGGGTGAAAAAGTGAAAGATAACAACACTGTAATTTCGCAAAAAGGCGGCTCATATACGCAGGACTTGAAGTTTGATTTTATTGATGAAATGAGAGTATCAACGCTTGAGGTGCGCCCTACGCTAATAGTAAAGGGGCAAAGGTTGCAGTTTCCAAAAGACATAAAAGCTGCTGATGGCGTTTTTGCCACCTATAAATTGGCTGAAGTTGAGGCAGTGCCCGTTATATGCGAAGATTCATATACCAAATCAGTAGAGGAAAGCAAAGAGGCGGAGATTAAGTTTATCATTAATCAGGCGGCAGTGCGCAACACTGAGCTTAGTAAGGCAGACGTAAAAGCGTTGGAAAAATTTGTTGCAGATGCTTTGAAAAGCAAGCAAAATGTGAAAGAGTTGCGAATTTCTTCGTATGCTTCACCGGACGGCGCCGAAAGCTTAAATGAAAAGTTATCTACCAATCGCGGCAAATCTTCAAATGATGCTTTGCTCACCTACCTCAAAAAATCGAAAATTTCGGCAGCTAAAGACCTTGTTTCTGTAGAGAATACAGCCGAAGACTGGGAAGGATTTCAGGAGTTGATGGCTGCCTCCGATATTCAGGATAAAGAGTTGGTGCTGCGCGTACTTTCCATGTACAGCGACCCTGCGGTGCGCGAGCGTGAAATAAAAAACATTTCGGCAGTGTACAAAGTTATTGCCGATCAAATTTTGCCCGAGTTGCGTCGCTCCAAGCTGCTTGCTACGGTAGAAATTGCCAACCTGAACGATGACGAAATTAAGGCGTTGGTAGATGCCGATAACCTCGAACAGCTGGATGTAGAGCAGCTCATTTATGCTGCAAATAACCTCTACACTGACAAAAATGTTAAAGCGTCTCTTTACAAAAAAGCAGGTGAGAAATTCTCGGATTATCGTGCATACAGCAACCTTGTTGCACTTTACCTTGCTCAAAAGGAGACGAATGACGCCAAATTGGCTGCAGATGCTGCTTTGGCCGCCAACAACAGCAATGCAACAGTGAAAAATAATGCAGGATACGTAGCCTTGCTGCAAGGCAACACTGCTGAAGCCGAAAAGCAGCTGGCGAGCGCTGGGCTGGACGCAAGCAAATCAGGGTTGGGCTACATTGCCATAGGAAAAGGCGAGTATAGCCAAGCGTTGACGTTGCTCAAAGGCTCCAAGAGTGTTAACGAAGCGTTGGCTTTGCTGCTCACCGGAAAAGTTGATGAGGCTAGCGCGGTGCTTGCCAATTTAAATTCTGCAAAGGCATACTACCTGAAAGCTGTGATTGGCGCTCGTAAAAATAGCGAAAGCGATGTGCTGAATAACCTTAACAAAGCATTTGATATGGATGCAACCCTTAAGGATGCTTCCAAGTTGGATGTGGAATTTGCAGCATTTTGGCAGAAAATTCAGTAAAATAGTTAGATATAGATAGTTTGAAGTTACGAGAATTACAGGTAATTCTTCAGGTATAAAAAACGGAGCGGAGCATAATTTTTATGCTCCGCTTCGCTTTTTTCATTCACGCTACTATTCGGTAAACCTGCTCTATAATCGCATTTGCACCATTCACTCTGTCTCCTCCTGCCGTATTCGTATTTGTAACGCATTTACAACAGGTTCTTCGCTGACAAAGATAAAATACCCTCCTCCTCCGGCGCCGCTAAGCTTCCAGCCTAAGGCGCTGCTTTTATACTGATTCAGCACGCTTAGTATATCGTCGTTTACCATGTGGGGATACATTGCAATCTGCGCTTCGAAGCTTTCGCGGACAGCATTCCCAAAATTCTGCGTATTTTTTTCTCTTATGGCTTTCCAGCAATCATTGGCTGCATTGCTAAGTTTTTTGGCATTTTCGGGCGTAATATTCGTTTCGGAGAGCACGTCGTAGTCGCTGTGGCGGGGGTATAGCGGAATTAGCCACAAGCGCTGTTCTACCCACGTCAAAATGTCGCTACGCAGCTCCGACTCAACGCCGGATGGCCAGAAGTTGCCGTCGTAGTATAGCTTGTTCAAGCCCGGCAGCACAATTCCCAGCGCGTCTTGCGAACCGCTGACGTATTTTGTTCCCGGAGGATTTTCGAAGCAGAAAAGCGTTTTTGCCAGCTTTTCCTTGTCGCCCGCAGGAATATTTACCTGCCACAGCTCAATAGCTTTTTTGCGCGAGCTGGTTGACATGCCGCTACGGTCGTTGAACTCGTAGTCCGGCTCAATGGAAATGGTCAGCACAGCCCCCGGATACAGGCTGCTGACGTTGGGTTGGTCGAGCCATCCGCCCGCCAAATCTATGCGGTAGGGGATACGGCACTCGCTGCGCAGGGCTGTTGTGGAGCGTACCGGAAGCTTTTCGTGCGGAATACGCTTGCTCACGATGTACTCTATTCCTAAATCTTTGCACAGCTGCTCCTTCAGGTTGCTGTGCCCGTCGCTGTTTACGAAAAGAATATCGGGGCTCAGCGCTTTAATTTCCTCCATGAAGTCAATAAGCCCGCTACCGCTGTTTATCCATGCGTTTTTCACGGCTTTGAGAGATTTTACCATGTACAGACGCTCTTGCTCGTTGTTTACCGGCCATCGCGCTTTCAGCTCGTGCAGCGTTTTGTCCGACCCTATGCCAACGTACAGCTCGCCATGCGTGGCTGCCTCTTCAAAAAATGCCACGTGCCCGCTGTGAAGCATGTCGTAACAACCACTTACAAAAACTTTTTTCATATACGGCCATTTAAAGGATTATATCATAGAAGTGCAAAAGTAGGATTTATTTTTGTGGCAAGCAACGTCGTTTGCCATTTTTTGGCTATTTGGAAGCACGATTGACCGACTAAAATTTAGCTTCGTTTTTATTTAATTGACAATCAATTTGTTGCGCTATAGATAGTCGCTTTTGAAACTTATTCCTGCGGGACTTGGGAAGAATGCGCTATTGCTGACCGCAGGCTAAACAGGTTAAGCCCTGAAAGCCCGCAATCAATAGCGTAGGGCTTATCCCTGCGGGACTTGGGAAGAATGCGCTATCGTTAACCGCAGGCTAAACAGGTCAAGGGCTGAAAGCCCGCAATCAATAGCGTAGGGCAACGCCCTACGAAAGGAATGAGGCACACGCCTTAAGCCCTGAAAGGGCGAAATCAATTTGCGGAAAACGGATTACGCCCTTTCAGGCAGGGGCTACTTGCCACTCGTCGCTCCGCAGGTCGCTGACCTGCGGTTATGAAAAATCTGCCTTTCAGGCAGGGGGGGCGGTTCACTCGTCGCTCCGCAGGTCGCTGACCTGCGGTTATGAAAAATCTGCCTTTCAGGCAGGGGGACGCGATGCGCGAACCGCCCCCCCTGCGCCAATGGCGTATCGGCAAATCGGCGACAATTAGCTCCGCTTCGCTCCGGTTCCCCTACGGGGAATTGGGAAACATGCCGCGTATCATTCGTGGACAAAAATCCGTGTAATCCATGTAATTCGTGGACAAAAATCCGTGTAATCCATGT
>JAITAP010000189.1 GCA_031284065.1 Prevotellaceae bacterium | reverse complement strand
CTCCCCTCTCCTTTGGAGAGGGGTCGGGGGTGAGGTCTCCGGAAGTGTCGTCCCTGCGGGACTTAAGAGGAGAACGCTATCGTTACCGTAGGCTAAAGCCTACGGTTAATCAAGTGTCGTCCCTGCGGGACTAGCAAACCAGCGGCAATTGGCTGCGCCGAGTTCCAATTCCCCGTAGGGGAATAATATCAATAGAAAATGGCTACCCCTTTTCTTCCCAATAGCCCGTAGGGCTTCAATTACATCGCCGTTTTCTATTAATCCCCTACGGGGAATAGGAAAAGGGGTGATACACGTTTTTCTATTTTGATATTATTCCCCTACGGGGAACAGGAGCGAAGCGGAGTTCGGCGCAGCCAATAGGAACGTAGCTAATTGAAAATATTTATTAGACTTTATGTAAATAGTTAGCATGTTATTCGTTGCAACAAAGTCCCATCAAATTGTAATTATTTACTGGAAGCCATGTAAAAATTATGGGAGCAAAGGTAGCACGATTAGTTGAAAATTGAAAATTACCGACTGCTTGGCGTACCTTTACGAGCGCTATCCCCCACTAATTTTCCGACCGTGATGCGCACGGCGTGAGCGCACAGGCGGCAAAATAAAAACGCTCGGCAACCAATGGATTACCAAGCGTTTTTGCGGTGCGGACGGGACTCGAACCCGCGACCCCGTGCGTGACAGGCACGTATTCTAGCCAGCTGAACTACCACACCAAATTTTAAGGGCTACAAAAGTAGTGTTTTTTTTTGTATCTGCAAATTTTTGGTTGTTTTTTTTACGACATTTGCCGAAAAATGCTGAAATTCACGCCCCCATAACTTCGGTGTTCCTTGAAGTGAGCGTGCGAAGAAAAATCTTTGCCTTTGGAGTGCTCCAGAATAAGCCATCCGTCGGGAGCGAGCAGCTGCCGCTCAAAAACCATCTGCGGAATTTGCTCAACGCCCTCCATATCGTAGGGTGGGTCGGCAAAAATAACGTCGTAGGTAGCGGCGCAGGAGGCAAGAAAGGAGAAAGCGTCGCAGCGGAAGCACCGCATTTGCCGGAGCTGTAACGCCTGCGCCGTTTTTTTGATGAAAGCGTGGTGGCGAAAGTTGACCTCTACGCTATCGACGCTGCGGCACCCGCGCGAGGCAAACTCGTAGCTGACGCCGCCGCCGCCCGAAAACAGGTCGAGCGCGGCAACGCTTTCCACGTCAAAGTTTACGGCAATGATGTTGAAGAGCGCTTCTTTGGCAAAATCGGTAGTAGGCCGTGCGCTGAAGCTTTTGGGCGGCAGAATTGTTCGCCCCCGATGTTGGCCGCTGATTATGCGCATTCGTAAAGCGAAAACAGGTGGGTGAAATGGTGCCCGGCAACGCTGCTCAGCTCGTACGCAAAGCTCATTTGAGTATGCGGCATGGCCGGAGTGAGCGCATGAAACAAGGATGGAAACTCTCCTATGTACGGCTCAACGTCCCCCGAAAGGAGGACATTTATTTTTTTCTCCGGAATCTGTTGCCTGTGAGCAATTGCGAGCATAAAGTACGTCAAGTCTTCGGGCGCATGAAGCGTGAAGGTGTTGTAGATTTTAAGCGCTCCGTGAGCGTACAGGGCAACGTCGGCAAAGCCGTTGCCAATGTTCACGGCAAACAGATTTTCCGGATTATACATGCCGGCGTGCTCCTGTAGGTGCTTAAGCATGGGTACGGACTGGTGAAAAAACTTCACGTTTCCGTACTTTTCCAGAAGCGTGGCAGCAAACGGGCTTGGCACGGTAAACGCTACTACGGCGTTCATGTGCGGAATGGCGTGGCTGTGCACTTCGTCGAGCTCGTTGATGGGGTTGTTAAACTCCAGAAACGATTTCAGCAGGCTGCAATCAAGCATAGGTTTGGGAATAATTGTTGCGTGCCGCGAAGCGTACAGGTACGATACGCTGTTAAAGCTGGCGCTGAGCAACGGTTCGCCTTCGAGCAGGGTGTTCAGCGCAGGCTTCATGTCATTGTAGTCCACTATGGGCTGCGCGTAGGGTATGGATTTAAAGGCAACATACTTGCGCCTGTCCAGATTGAGCACGCAAAAACAAAATCCACTCAAATCGCTCTGAATGGACAGATGTAAAGCGTCGCCGCTTTGTGCGTCAATGGCGCTGTCTGTAGCTACAAATGGTATGTACATATATAATTTTTTCCACTTTTAACGCTGCAAAAATAGCGAAAACTTTTGTTTTTCTCGCTTTTTGCCGTAAAGTTTTTGCCGGATTCGCCATTATTCGCCAAAAATCGTACCTTTGCATACCGTTAACCCAAAAATTGTATGCTCAGCCAGCACATTTCCAAGCGCATATCCTCACACATGAGCTTTTTGCCCACCGCCGACCAGCAAGCGTTGCTCGACAGCCTGGGCGCTTTTTTGGTGGAGCCGAACGACGAAGCGTTGTTTGTGCTCAACGGCTACGCCGGCACGGGAAAAACGACGGTGGTAGCGGCGCTGGTGCACGCGCTGCAAGAGTTTGGCCGGCAGGTGGTGCTGCTGGCGCCCACAGGACGCGCCGCAAAGGTAATGTCGTCGTACTCGGGACATGCCGCCTACACCATCCACAAAAAAATCTACCGTCAGGCGGCCATGCGCGACGGGGTGGGCAAGTTTTCGCTCAACATTAACCAGCACAGCAACGCCGTGTTTTTGGTAGATGAAGCGTCCATGATTTCCAACAGCGCTGCCGAGCAGTCGATATTCGGCTCGGGGCGGCTGCTGGACGATTTGGTTACCTTTGTGCGCACCGGCAAGGGCTGCCGGCTGGTGCTGGTGGGCGACAGCGCACAGCTGCCACCTGTGGGGCTGGCCGTAAGCCCGGCGCTCGACGCAAAAAGCCTCTCGTTCTACGGCAAAAATGAGCACGCATTTCTGCGCGAGGTGGTGCGGCAAGCCGAAGACTCCGGTATTCTGTGCAACGCTACGCACATTCGCGAGCGCATTGAGGCAGGCGGGCAGGGGTTTCCGCGCCTGCAGCTCGGCAGCTTCCCGGACGTGCACAGGCTGCCGGGGGCAGAGCTCGTAGATACGCTGACCACAGCGTACAGCAAGCTCGGCGTGGACAACGTAGTGGTGATAACGCGCTCAAACAAGCAGGCCAACCGCTACAACGCCGGTATTCGCGCGGCGGCGCTGGGCAAGGAGGAGGAAATTGTGCAGGGCGACCGCCTGATGGTGGTCAAGAACAGCTACAGCTGGACGGAGCAGGACGCCGCGCTGAGCAAAGAGGTGGACTTTATTGCCAACGGCGACATTGTGGAGCTGCAACGCATACGCAGGTACCGCGAAATGTACGGATTTCGCTTTGCCGAAGCCACCGTTGTGCTGACCGACTACAACAACGCCGAGCTCGACTGCCTCCTGATGCTCGACACGATAAGCATGGAGAGCGCCGCCCTGAACGCCGAGCAGAGCAAGCAGCTGTTTGCCAAAGTGCAGGAGGATTACGCGCACATCACGCCTGCAAGCAAGCGGTACGCCGCGATTAAGTCCGACCCGTTTTTCAGCGCGTTGCAGGTAAAGCACGCCTACGCGGTTACCTGCCACAAGGCGCAGGGCGGGCAGTGGAAAGCCGTGTTTGTTGACCACGGCTACCTTGCCGACGAAATGGTGAACGTTGAGTTCCTGCGCTGGCTATACACGGCTTTCACCCGCGCCACCGAGCAGCTCTACCTTGTGAACTTTGACAAGCGATTTTTTGAGTAGCAAAAAAACCTCGACCGCTCCCTTTGCGACGCGAGGGGAGTAAACAGAAGCGCATACCCATATACACATTTCTTGACGAATTACGAAATATACAGCTTCCGGTAAACAGCTCACCCTGTTTTTTGCCCACGAATTACGCAAATTTACACGAATTTTTTATGTGTGCACGGGCATGGCTTTGCGCAATAAAAACGTTATCGGCTCAATTCCCCGTAGGGGAACAATGTCAATAGAAAAGAGCATTGCTCTCTTTCGCCAATAGCCCGTAGGGCTTTAATAGCATCGTCATTTTCTATTAATCCCCTACGGGGAATAGGGAAGAGATGATAGCCGTTTTTCTATTGATATTATTCCCCTACGGGGAACCGGAGCGAAGCGGAGCTCGGCGCAGCCAATTGGCGCGGAGGCGCATGTAGAGACGCACGGCGGGACGGCGGGGCGGGACGGCGGCGGGATAGCATTGGCGGTGGCATTGGCGGCGTTAAGCGCCATCCCGTTAGGGATGGAACGCTCGGTAGAAAACCATCCCTACCACCAAACCCGGCATTCCGTAGGAATGTCTCCAAAATATTTGTGGGCACATTCCTAACGGAATGTGTTGCGCCGAGAACATTGCCCTTTTCTACCGAGCGATTCATTCCTACGGAATGAAAGACGCAAATACCATACGAATAGCGTCACTACGCCCCGCGCGGCAAACCGGCGGCGGCAATTCTCGCTATGCAAAGCCCTGAAAGGGCG
>JAITAP010000135.1 GCA_031284065.1 Prevotellaceae bacterium | reverse complement strand
ATCAACGCGCTGATGGCAGGTGCGGCGTGGAACCTCAAGAAAATGATGGAAAAGCTGAAAGAGAAAATTCTTTGGCTCATTTTTCAACTCTTTTTTCCGGAAAAATTACAACCCCTAATTCTGAAAATCGGGGTTGGTAAGGATTGACTATATATTTCGTGTAATTCGCGGACGGAAAAATTCGTGACAAAAGTAATTCGTGGACAGAAAAATATTCGCAGCCTCTTGTCAACAATCCTGCAAAAAAACCGGCGGTAACCTTTTTTGTTTTGCAACTTTTTGTACCTTTGCGGGAAAAATTTAGCGATGGCAAGCGTCGGGTGCGTCGGGTTGGCGTATCGGCGCGATGTTGTCATCATTACTGCAACCACATTTATATGAGCAAAAAATTTCCGGAGTACAAGGGTCTGGATTTACCCCAAATCAACAGAGAGGTGCTGGCCAAGTGGAAGGCTGAGGGTACTTTTGCGCAGTCGCTCAAGCTGCGCGGGGGGTGCGCTCCCTTTGTGTTCTACGAGGGGCCGCCGTCGGCAAACGGAATGCCGGGCATCCATCACGTCATGGCGCGCGCCATAAAGGATATTTTTTGCCGCTACAAAACGCTCAAGGGCTTTCTGGTAAACCGCAAAGCAGGGTGGGACACGCACGGGCTGCCGGTGGAGCTGGGCGTGGAAAAAATGTTGGGCATCACTAAGGAGGACATCGGCAAGCCCGGCAAGCCCTCCATCGACGAGTACAACGCCGCCTGCCGCAAGGAGGTGATGAAATATACCAGAGAGTGGGAAAATCTCACCGAGCAAATGGGCTACTGGGTGGACATGAAAAATCCCTACATCACCTACGACAACCGCTACATTGAAACGCTGTGGCACCTGCTGCGGCAGCTGTACGACAAAAAGTTGCTCTACAAGGGCTACACCATACAGCCGTACTCTCCGGCGGCCGGCACGGGGCTGAGCACGCACGAGCTCAACCAGCCCGGATGCTACCGCGACGTGAAGGATACCACCTGCGTTGCCATGTTCAGAGCGGAGGCGCGCCGCGAAGACCTCCCTTTCTCCCCCGCGCTCGGCGACGACAGCGGCGAACCTTGCTACTTTCTGGCGTGGACTACTACGCCGTGGACGCTCCCCAGCAACACCTCGCTCTGCGTTGGCGCCAACATAGAGTACGCGGCGGTAAAAACCTGCAACCCCTACAGCGGCGAAAGAATTACCGTCATTCTCGCACGAGATTTGGTGGCAAGGCACTTCAACGCAAAGGCGGCAGAGCTGCCCCTTGAGGGCTACAAGGCGGGCGACAAGCTGGTACCCTACAGCGTTGTCGGCACGTGCAGGGGCGCAGATTTGGAGGGCACGCCGTACCGGCAGCTCATCCCCTGGGTTAACCCCGGCAGCGGCGCTTTTCGCGTCGTTACGGGCGATTTTGTTACCACCGAAGACGGTACGGGTATCGTCCACAGCGCGCCAACCTTTGGCGCCGACGATGACCGCGTATCCCGACAGCACGGCGTTCCGCCGCTCCTGCTGACGGATAAAAACGGTATCCGGCAGCCAATGGTGGACAAAACCGGGAAATTTTTTACGCTGGACGCGCTCGACGAGGCGTTTGTAAAGGAATTTGTCAATACGGAGCTGTACGGGAAGTATGCCGGACGCTTCGTGAAGAACGCCTACGACCCGACCCTGTCCGAAAGCGACGACACGCTGGACGTGGACCTCTGCGTAATGCTCAAGCAACAAGGGCTGGCGTTCAAAGTAGAAAAGCACGTGCACAGCTACCCGCACTGCTGGCGAACCGACAAGCCCGTGCTCTACTACCCGCTCGACAGCTGGTTTATCAAAACAACCGCCTGCAAGGAGCGCATGGTGGAGCTGAACAAAACCATTGGGTGGAAGCCCGAAAGCACCGGCTCCGGGCGATTTGGCAGGTGGCTCGAGGAGCTGAAAGACTGGAATCTGTCGCGCAGCCGCTACTGGGGAACACCCCTGCCGATATGGCGCAGCGAGGACGGCAGCGAGGAAAAATGTATAGGCTCGGTAGCCGAGCTGTACGACGAAGTGGAAAAAGCCGTTGCCGCCGGCGTGATGAGCAAAAACCCGTATTGGGAAAAAGGGTTTACGCCCTCGCGCTACGAAAAGGAAAACTACGAAAAAATAGACCTGCACCGCCCCTACGTGGACGAAATTGTGCTTGCCTCCGGCAGCGGAAAACCCATGAAGCGCGAGCTGGATTTGGTGGACGTGTGGTTTGATTCGGGGGCAATGCCGTTTGCGCAGGACCACTACCCGTTTGAGGGGAAGGCGGAAAAAAAAGTCGCCGATTTTATTGCCGAAGGCGTTGACCAGACGCGCGGCTGGTTTTTTACGCTGCACGCCATCGCCGTGATGGTTGCCGACAGCGTTTCGTTCAAAAACGTAGTGTCAAACGGCTTGGTGCTCGACAAAAGCGGTAACAAGATGAGCAAGCGGCTGGGCAACGCTGTGGAGCCGTTTAAGGTGCTGGAAGATTTTGGCGCAGACGCGCTGCGCTGGTACATGATTACCAACGCGCAGCCCTGGGACAACCTCAAGTTCGACGTTGACGGGATAGACGAGGTGCGCCGCAAGTTTTTCGGAACGCTCTACAACACCTACTCTTTCTTTGCGCTCTACGCCAACGTTGACGGCTTTACGGGGGAGGAAGCGCCGGTAGCCGTGAGCGAGCGTCCCGAAGTTGACCGGTGGATTATTTCGCTGCTCAACACGCTGGTAAAGGAGGTCGAAAACGCTTATGAAACCTACGAGCCAACCCAGGCCGGGCGGCTTATTCAGGCGTTTGTGTGCGACAACCTCAGCAACTGGTACGTGCGCCTCAACCGCAAGCGGTTTTGGGGCGGAAGCATGACGCAGGACAAGCTGTCGGCCTACCAAACGCTGCTCGAATGTCTCAACACGGCGGTAACTTTGGCGTCGCCCATTGCGCCGTTCATCACCGACAAGATTTTTTGCGACCTCCGCAGCGCAGGCGCGCAGCCAAACGCCTGCCCGTCGGTGCACCTGACGGACTTCCCCGCATGGAGCGTCGCGCTGATTGACGGCGAGCTGGAAAAGAAAATGCAGCTGGCGCAGCAGGCAACCTCCATGATTCTGGCGCTGCGGCGAAAGGTGAATATTCGGGTACGGCAGCCGCTGCAACGGGCGGCGCTGGCCATTGCAAACCCCGAAGTGGAAAAGCGGCTCACCCCGCAAATAAAGGATATTGTACGCGCCGAAACCAACGTAAAGGATTTGCAGGTGGAAATGGAGGTGGTAACCAAGCGCGCCAAAGCCAACTTTAAAACCTTAGGCGCAAAGTGCGGAAAGAACATGAAGGAAGTTGCCGCGCAAATACAGGCATGGAAAAATGACGACGTTACTGCGCTGGAGCGCAGCGGGAAGTCGGAGGTAACGCTGGCCTCCGGCGAAAAAATTCTGCTCGCGCCGCAGGACGTGGAGGTCATCACCGAGAGCATACCCGGCTACGAATGTCTCACGGAGGGCGCGCTGACGCTCGCGCTCGACGTTACCGTAACCGACGCGCTGCGGCAGGAAGGCGTCGCGCGGGAGCTGGTAAACCGTATCCAAAACCTGCGCAAGGATAGCGGATTTGAGGTTACCGACAGAATTAGCGTGAAGATTGAAAAGCGCAGCGAAGTAGAAAGCGCGGTAACCGCCTTTGCGGAGTACATCAAGGGACAGGTGCTTGCAACATCGCTCACGCTTGCCGAAAAGCTAAGCGCCGCTGCCGCCGTAGAAATTGACGATTACACCGTGAATATTCAGCTGACGGTTGAAAGGTGAAAAAAAACCTTAATACGCAGAGAGTTTTGGCGCTTGTATAAATATTTATTATCTTAGCGGACTTTAAAAAAAAAGAAAATACCATTATGAAGGCAAAGGAAACAAAGGAAACAAAAGAAAAAACGCGGTATTCGGATGAAGAGCTATCCGGATTTAAGGAGCTTATTTTGGAGAAATTGGACAAGGCTCGTAAGGATTACGAAACGCTGCGTGAAGCTATCATGCAAAGCAACAGCAACGATACTACCGACACTTCGCCTACTTTTAAGGTGTTGGAGGAGGGCGCGTCAACGCTCTCAAAGGAGGAGTCGAGCAAGCTTGCGGAGCGGCAGCAAAAGTTCATACACCACCTCGAGGCGGCGCTTGTGCGCATCGAAAACAAAACGTACGGAATTTGCCGCGAAACGGGCAAGCTTATCCCTGCCGACAGGCTTCGCGCAGTGCCGCACGCAACGCTAAGCATGGAGGCAAAAGCAAGAAGATAAGCTATCGAAAAAAAATACACCACCTCAATAAAAAATAAAATGAGCCTTCTAAAAAAATCTGTGCTGCTGGCAATAGCCATCTTAGCTGTTGACCAAGCGCTCAAGATTTGGATAAAGACGCACATGACGCTGGACGAGTCTATTAGCATTATTGGCAACAGAGCGTTTATCCGCTTCACCGAGAATCCCGGCATGGCGTTTGGGATTGAGCTGGAGATTTTCGGCAATGCCGGCAAGCTGCTGCTCACGCTGTTTCGGGTGATATTTGTGGGTATTCTCGTATGGTTTACGTGGAAGCAAATCCACCGCAAAGCAAATGCAGGGTTGGCGTTGGGGTTGTCTATGCTGTGCGCGGGTGCGTTGGGAAATCTCATCGACTGCCTTTTTTACGGCGTAATTTTCAGCGCCTCAACCTACACGCAGGTGGCGCATCTTCTTCCGGCAACGGGCGGCTATGGGCCGTTCGGGTTCGGAAAAGTGGTGGATATGTTTTACTTTCCCGTCATTCAAACCACCTACCCGTCGTGGTTTCCGTTCAACGCAGGCGAACGCTTTGTTTTTTTTCGCCCCATCTTCAACGTTGCCGACGCTGCCATTACCTGTAGCGTCTTCTACCTGTTGATTTTTCAGCGCTCGTTCTTTCTGGAGAAAAAAGCGTAGCGAAAAGAGCTTGGGAGTGGGCTTGTGCAAGCCTATTCCCAAGCTCAATTATCGGCGTATAGCAATAGCGTCCGGGCGTTAGCGTTGGGCGTTTCAATGCGTATGCGCAGCGCGTCGGGGGGAAGCAGCTCCTCCACCAGCTCCGCCCACTCCACAAGGCAAAGGTGACCGCTGTCAAAGTACTCCTCGCAGCCCAAGTCGTAGGCCTCCTCCAGCTTTTTGATGCGGTAAAAATCAAAGTGAAAAACTTTCCCGCCGACGGCAGTGTGATATTCGTTGATGAGCGCAAACGTGGGGCTGGTAACGTTATCCGTTACGTGCAGCGCACGGCACAGCTCCTTTATGAGGGTTGTTTTTCCCGCCCCCATAGCGCCGTAGAACGCCAGCACGCGGCGTTCGTCCACCTGCGACAGCAGCCACGCTGCGGCGTTGCGCAGCTCTGCAAGCGTGTATGCGAATGATGCTTTTGGCATGGCGATGGCGTTACGCCTGAATTTTCTTGGGAGGGTAGTCAATCGAGTAGTGCAGCCCGCGACTTTCGCGCATTGCGTTTGCCTCCTTAATGATGAGGTAGCCTATTTGGATGAGGTTGCGCAGCTCGCACAGATTTTGCGTCAGCGTTGAGGTGCGGTAGAGCTGCTCGGTTTCCCTGTGAATAATGCCGAGCCTCGCAAATGCCCGCTCAAGGCGAATGTTGGAGCGCACAATGCCCACGTAGTAGCTCATGATTTGCTGCACCTCCTTGTAGCTTTGCGTAACGAGCACCATTTCCTCCGGGTGCGACGTTCCCTCGTAGTCCCAATCGGGGATGCCCTCCTGAAGCGCAGTATTTTTCACGCTTTGCAGCGAATGTTGCGCAGCCTTGTCGGCGTACACCACTGCCTCTATGAGCGAGTTTGAGGCAAGGCGGTTCGCTCCGTGCAGCCCCGTGCACGAGGTTTCGCCAATGGCGTACAGGTTGCGTATCGACGAAAGTCCGGACATATTCACGCGCACGCCGCCGCACATGTAGTGCGCAGCGGGCGCTACCGGAATAAAATCTTTGGTAATATCAATGCCAATGGAAAGGCATTTCTTGTGAATATTGGGGAAGTGCAGGATAATATCGTCGGCGGGCTTGTGCGTTACGTCGAGGTAAACAAAGTCGTCGCCTCGAGTTTTCATTTCGTTGTCGATGGCGCGGGCTACAATGTCGCGCGGCGCAAGGGGACCCCGTTCGTCGTATTTTTGCATGAACTCGCTGCCGTCTTGCGTGCGCAGCACCGCGCCAAATCCGCGCATTGCCTCACTTATGAGAAACGAGGGGCGTTCGCCCGGCGTGTAAAGCGCGGTGGGGTGAAACTGCACGTAGGCCATATTTTCCACCACTCCCTTGGCGCGGTAAACCATAGCAACGCCGTCGCCGGTGGCCACAGCGGGGTTTGTGGTGGTGTGGTAAACGTTGCCCGTGCCGCCGGTGGCAAGCACAGCAACCTTTGCCAAGAAAGTTTCCACCTGCCGCGTTTTAAGGTTAAGCACGTATGCGCCGTAACATTCGGTATCGGTGTTGTAGCGGCGCACCATTTTGCCCAAGTGGTGCTGCGTGATGAGGTCAACAGCAAAATGGTATTCCAGTATTTCGATATTCTTGTGCGCCTTGACCTGCCGCGTGAGCGAGCGTTGAATTTCCGCTCCGGTGGCGTCCTTGTGGTGCAGGATGCGCCGCTCGCTGTGCCCGCCTTCGCGCGCAAGGTCGTAGCGGCCCTTGTTGTTGCGGTCAAACTCCGTTCCCCAGTGCACCAGCTGCTCTATTTGTCCGGGCGCTTCGCGCACTATCATGCGCACTACCTCTTCGTTACACATGCCTGCGCCGCACACAAGCGTGTCCTGCACGTGCTTTTCAAACGAATCGGGGTCGTAGGTTACCGCCGAAATGCCGCCCTGCGCAAAGTTGGTGTTGCTTTCCTCCAGCGTGCTTTTGGTGATGAGCGTTACCTTGCCGAAATCTGCCACCTTAAGCGCGTAGCTAAGCCCTGCCGCACCCGAGCCAATTACCAAAAAATCTGTCTTTATATTCATTTTAGAAGTTTAGAAGTTTGGACGGTATAGAAGTTATAGGAGTTTGGAGTTTGGACGGTAAAAAATGAAGCCTAAATGGTACTGTCAACTCTTAGCTTTCAGCTCCTCACAGTAGCCTGCTCAACAAGTTCCGGACGTTCGTCTCAATCCGCTCGTAGATGTTGTCGGAGTACGGCGCACCGTAGAACTTGTCGCCGGTGATGCGCTCAAACAGCTCCACGTAGC
>JAITAP010000067.1 GCA_031284065.1 Prevotellaceae bacterium | reverse complement strand
TTTCGATGTGGACGGGCGCGGGGTCAGGCGCGGGCGCGGAGACGCAGAGCCTGCGTCCCTACTGCAACCCGTCGGCTTTGGGAAGGTTGAAGAGGAAGACCAGCCCGCCGCCCGCCCTGCTCTTGGCTACAATAGAGCCTTTGTGGAAGGCGACAGCGTTTTTGACAATGGAAAGCCCCAGCCCCGAGCCGCCCGTATCCCTCGTGCGCCCTTCGCCGATGCGGTAAAAGCGCTCAAACAGCCGGTTGAAATGCTGCTCGTCCTTAACGCCTACGCCGTTGTCGGAGTACGAAAAGTAGTAAAAATCCTTGTCCTCGCTGTAGGTGGCTACCCGCACGCTTACGCCGCTTCCGGCGTGGCGTATGGCGTTGTCCGTGAGGTTGCGGAATATGGAGTAGAGCAGGCTGCGGTTGCCCCGTACCACCACGCTGTCGCCAATGCTCCACCTGAGGCTGATTTTTTTTTCGCGCAGGGCGGCCTCGAGGTCGCTTTTCAGGGTTGCGAGCAGGCTGCAAATTCCCACGTTTTCGAGCGAAAACGACTGCGGCGTACCCTCTATCTTGGTGATTAGCCCCATGTCGTTAATCAGCTCCGAAAGGGCAATGGCTTGCTTGTGGGCCTTTGTCAGGAACATTCGCTTCTTTTCGTCGGTCAGGGGCGACTCCAGAATTGTTTCCAGGTAGCCCCGTATGCTGGTTACGGGCGTGCGCAGCTCGTGGGCAATGTTGCCGGTCATTTCCTGCTTAAGCAGGCGGGGCTTTTCCTGCCGCGTAACGTCGTTCACGATCAGCTCAAAGCTGTTGTCGTCAAAAATATTTACCAGCGCCGAAAAAAATTTGCCCTGCTTGCCGATTTGTATCTCTGCGTACTTGCTGCCGTCCGGGTTTTCCAGAAATCGCGCAATTTTTTCAAAGGAGGGGTCGGAGAGCGCCGCCGCCGGGTCGCCGTTGGCCTCATCCACAATAGTGTTGAGGTACTGTATGAACAGCCCGTTGTAAAACTCAACCGCGCCGGCGGCGGAGAAAAAGCAAAGCCCCTCCCCTGAGGTGTAAACGTGCTGAAGCAGCTTTTCCCGCTCCTGGGCAATTTTTTTCCGGCTGCTCCTCAGCTGCCTGTAGCTTTCGGTTATTTTTGTGCTTATTTCGCCCAGCTCATCCTGCGGAAAGGTGAGCTTGAGCGCGTCAACGTCGTCGTTTTCCGAGCTTAGGGTGAAATCTCTCAGCTGCCTGATGGATTTTCCGAAGCGCGCCGTTACCATGTGAATGAGCGCCAGCATTACCACAAACAGCGCGGCAATGAAGTATATGAAGAGGTTGTCGGGTTGCAGGATGCTGCGCACGCGCATGTCGTAGGGCATTGCCATTCGTATGTAGTAGCTTGGGTATCGCTTTGTGTAGTAGAGGTAGGGCAGGCTGTTGGAGGCGGAGGTTCTGATGTCCGTTCCCGCTCCGCTTTTGCGGGCGGCGGCCACTTCGGGGCGGCTGAGGTGGTTTTCCATAGCGGCCAAGCGGCCGATGGCGTTGTCGTAAATCACCTCTCCTTGCTTTCCTATCAGCGTAAGCCGAATGTTTTTGGGGAATATTGCGAGCAGGGCTTCCAGCGTTTCCGCCTGCCCGCTGCCGCTTTGCTGCATGGCGGCGTTGGCAATTCCAATGTAAGCTTCCAGCGTTTCCTCCAGCGCTTCCGTTTTGAAAAATCGCTCGCGCGACCGCTCAAAAACGACCACGCCAACGGTAAACAGCACGAATATCACGCCAAAGTACAGAAAAAGCTTCTGCTTGTACCGTAGCGCCATCGCTTTCACAGACATTCGGTATTAAACCGGTAGCCGTAGCCCGACCGGTTGGTGATGGCTGCGGCGTAGCGCCCCAGCTTCTTGCGCAGGCGGGTAATGTGCACATCCACCGTGCGCTCCGTGATGAAGGGCGTTTCCCGCCATACCGTGTCGATGATTTCGCTCCGCGAAAATACCCGCTGGGGAGCTCCTGCCAAGAACGCCAGCACCTCAAATTCGGTTTTTGTCAGCGAAATTTTCTCCGCGCCAATGGAGATTTCTTTGAGCTCGAGGTCGATGCTCATGTCGCCAAGCACAATGGTGGCGCCGACTTCGCCGTGCGCTGCGGCGGCGGTTTTTTGCCGCTTGAGCACGGCCTTTACGCGGGCTACCACCTCCTTTACCGAAAACGGCTTGGAAATGTAGTCGTCGCCGCCCACCGAAAAGCCGGTGAGCATGTCGTTTTCGGTATCCTTGGCGGTGAGAAAGATGATGGGGATTTGGTTTTGGCTTCGCCGCAGGGCTTCCGTGAGCTTGTAGCCGGACATGCCGCCCATCATCACGTCGAGCAGCAGGAGGGAGTAGGCGGAGGTCAGCTTCTCCTGCGCCTCCTCCGCCGAGTAGGCGCAGGTAATATCAAACCCTTCGCTGGCAAGGTTGAACTCAAGGATTTCGCAAATGTCCCGCTCATCGTCAACGACGAGAATTTTGGGTGGCGCGGCCTGCTGCTTCATAAAAAGTATGCTTATTTTACTTATGCACGAATGTTGTTTACGTTGAGATTGGCAATTAAGCTCTCCGGCTTCTTTTTCCCGCCATGCTTCAGCACTTTAGCGTCCACGTAAAACACTATCTCCTCAACAATGTTGCGGCAGTGGTCGCCAATGCGCTCAAGCTTGCGGATAATGAGTATCAGCTTCAAGCCGTACAGAATATCGCCGGGGTTTTGCAGCAGGTACGCCGTCAGCACGTTGAGCGAGCTGTGGTAGAGCTTGTCTATTTCAAAGTCCTTCGATATTATCCGCCCCGATATTTTGGTATTTTCCGACTCCAGCGCAACAAAGCTGTCGGACAACATGCCGAGAAGCGTGTCAAGCATTTTCTCCAGCTGCAGCTCTTCTACAAGCTGCGTGTTCGCCTTGCGGCCGTTCTCCTCCACCACGTGGCAGGCTATTCCTTCGGCAAAGTCGCCTATGCGCTCAAGCGTGATGCTAATCCTGATGAGCGACAGCACCAGCCTCAAGTCGATGGCTACCGGGCTGTACAGGGCAATGTAGTTTTCGCAGTCGCTGTCAATTTTGAGCTCGTAAGCGTCCACCCTTTTCTCGCGGCTCACTACTTCCTGCGCCACCTCCACATCCCCGCCCAAAAACGCCTGCTTCGCCTTCTCCAGCTGCGACAGCACCAGCTTCCACATTTGGCTCACCTCTTCTTTCAGCTCTTGTAATTCTATTTCAGTATAGTTCATTATTTTTGGCATTTTTCATTATTTACGGCGCAATCGCAATGCCCGCGCCAGCTCAACGGCTACGCTGCCGGCAATGCGCTACGCTTTCCCTTGCCCGCAAGGGGCGTTCGCAGGCAATTTGCCTGCATTTGTCACCCATTTTCCGGCAAAAATCCGGAAAAAGAGGCGTTGCGTTTTCAGCCCGCGCCTACCCAAACCTGCCTGTAATGTAGTTTTGGGTTTGCTCCTTTTCGGGGCTCAAAAACATTTTTTTTGTATTGCTAAACTCCACCAGCTCGCCCAGCATAAAAAATCCCGTTTTGTCGCTCACGCGGGCCGCCTGCTGCATGTTGTGCGTAACGATGGCGATGGTGTACTTTTTTTTCAGCTCATGTATCAGCTCCTCAATTTTTGAGGTTGATATAGGGTCAAGCGCCGACGCAGGCTCGTCCATCAGGAGGATGGACGGCGAAACGGCGAGGGCTCGGGCAATGCAGAGGCGTTGCTGCTGACCGCCCGAAAGCTCAAACGCAGACTTTTTCAGCTTGTCTTTCACCTCGTCCCACAGGGCGGCAGCCCGTAGCGACTCCTCCACCCGGCGGGCAACGAAAGATTTCCCGCCCATGCCGTTTACCCGCAGCCCGTAGGCAACGTTCTCAAAAATAGACTTCGGAAACGGGTTGGGCTTCTGGAATACCATCCCCACCTTTTTTCGCAGCTCATCTACCTGAACAGACTTCCGGTATATGTTTTCGCCGTCCACAAAGCACTCGCCCGTCAGGTGGGCGTCGTCAATCAGGTCGTTCATTCTGTTGAAGAGCCGCAGAAAAGTTGACTTTCCGCAGCCCGACGGCCCAATGAACGCCGTTACCGTATTGGCCTGCATGTAGATGCTGATATTTTTCAGCGCATGGAAACTTCCGTAGTAAAAATTTATGCTTTTTGCTTCTATCATACGTCCCCGCATATTTTTACAAAGGTACTCACAAAAACATTACAGCTTGAGGGCGGGGTAGCTACAATTTGGTTAAGATGCCACAGGCGTTGAAAGTCAGGCGCACCGCAGGCTTACCCTAACGGAGGCGAATGTAGCTCTGTCCGGCCTGAATTTCTTTTCGGATTGTGGAAATTTTCCACAGCTTTCCACAGCTTCCACAAAAGCCAATTTGCAGAATAAAATCGCAACATGCTGATTGTCAAAATATTACAAACAAAGTGGCAGGCTGGCACAGGGCTTGCATCTACATAAGCATACGTATATTTTCGACGTAAAAGCACTATTTATTTATTAAAAAATTATTTATTATGAAGCGTATTATTTTTCCTATCGTCCTCGTAGCAGGAGTTGTTGGCTTGTTGAGCGTACATGCAATGCCGCTTACAACGCTGTCTGAGGCAGACATTACAGCTATCGACACCACGCCGGCCAAGCCGGACACGACGACAACGCCGGCTACAATTTCGTCCGCATTTGCGGAAGACGTCATTGCTGCCGACACCACGCCGGCCAAGCCGGACACGACGACGAACAAGTAAACCCGTCAAAGCTGAAGGATAAAATCCTCTGCCTTTTTGTCCTTCGCGATAAAAGCGGAATGGTAATCTTGCCATTCCGTTTTTATTTTTTAATTCCCCACCGTGCGGGCGTGGGGCGGTTGCTTTTTTCGCGCAAGCGCATCCTCCACCACCTCGCTCAGCACGCTCGTCATGCTGAGCCCCGCCGCGCGTACCTGCTGCGGGATGAAGCTGGTTGCCGTCATGCCCGGAACGGTATTTACCTCCAGAAAGTAGGGCGTATTGCCGCGCAAAATGTAATCTACGCGGATAATTCCGCTACACCCCAGCCGCCGGTATATTTGGGACGTTGTGCGCTGTATGAGCGCCGTAGCTTCGGGGCTTAGGCGCGCCGGAGTTATCTCTTCCGACATGCCGTTGTACTTTGCGCCGAAGTCAAAAAATTCGTTTTTGCTCACCACCTCCGTTACGGGGAGCGTTGTTTCCACGCCGTTTAGCGCCATCATTCCGCAGGTAACCTCCACGCCGTCGATAAACTCTTCGGCAAGGGCTTCGTCGTCTTCCCCGAACGCCTCCTCAAGGGCGCTGTGCAGCGCGGCTTCCGACTTTACTTTTGTTACCCCAAAGCTGCTGCCGCCGTTGTTGGGCTTTACAAAAATCGGCAGGCCAAGCTTTTCTACCACCTCTCCGGCGCTTACCGCGTCGCCCCTGCGGATGAGCATTGCCTTTGCCATTGCCACGCCGCTACCCGCCAAGTACGCTTTGCAGGCCGCCTTGTTAAAGGCGAGCATCGACGCAAAGGCGCTGCACGTGGAGTAGGGCACGCCCGTCAGGTCGAAGTAGGATTGGAGCACGCCGTTTTCGCCCGGCGCACCGTGAATGACGATGAGCGCCATGTCGAACTTCACGCGAACGCCGTCTATCAGCACGCTGAAATCGTTCCTGTCTATCGGCAGGTCGGGCTTGCCGTCGCGCAGCACGCGCCAATCGCCGTGCCGCATTTTCACCAAGTATGGCTTGTACTTTTCCGTATCCACCCAGCCGAATACGTTGGCTGCGCTTTGCTCCGACACCACAAATTCCGACGAGTCTCCGCCAAAAATTACCGCTACATTTTTCATTTACTTCAGAAACGTTATATTTTTCAATTTTTGCCTGCCTACAGCAAGCCGCTTTCGTACAAAAACAGCAGCTGGTCGAGCATTTTGTCCTGCCCTTCGGGGTCGAACTGCGTTTTGAGGCTGGAGTCGAAAAGGACTGCCACCGACTGCCAAAAAAACGCCGAAAATCCACCCTTCAGCTCCTTTACAATTTGGTAGCCGGTTCGTCCGGTTTCCCGGTCCACCAGCTTTATCAACATTCGCCCCTGCGAAATGGTCAGCTTGCGGAGCGGCTGCTCAAACTCCCGAAACAGCTCCTTTTCCATTTGCTTAATGTACGCTTTTTTTGCCTTGTCGTCCCGTATCAGGACAAACTCTGCGTCCATTGCGGCTAACTTTTGCTTTGCCAGCTGCGCGTAGGGGTACACTTTTTTCAGGTTGTAAGCCATGCGGGTGTACTCCCGGTAGTACTTTCGCTCCTGCCGGGCGTTTTTGAATTTTGGCTTTGCAAAACAGTACACGGGCTGCAACCTGACGTGCGGGATGGTATCGCCGGTTTCGCTAATCGCTATGTAAGCCAGCGTTGGCTGATTTTCGGCAGCCGCCGCAGGAATAGCAAAAAATGCCGCTAAAAAACACGTGAAAAAGACTTTCATAATCACCTCCCCTTTGTACAAAGCAGGTTGCAAAAATACGCAAAAAGCATGATGTTCACAAAACTTTGTGTATCTTTATCCCCTTTAGAGTTAGACTAAGCAACTATGAAAATCGCAGATATACAAGATACTGTACGGCATGAGCTGGAAAAGTTTGAACCATTTTTCCGGCAGCAGCTGCAATCGCCCATACCTTTGCTGTCGGCTATTACCAACCATATTTACCGGAGCAAAGGCAAGGAGCTGCGCCCGCTCCTTGTATTTTTATCGGCGAAACTCAACGGCAAAATTTGCCAAAAAACCTACGCAGGCGCGGCGCTGGTGGAGCTGGTGCACACCGCTACCCTTATGCACGACGACGTGGTGGACAACGCCGACGAGCGGCGAAGCACCTTGTCGGTAAAGGCGCTGTGGAATTCCCAAAAGGCGGTTTTGGCGGGCGACTTTTTGCTCGGGCGCAGCGTGCTGTTGGCGCTTGAGCACCAGAGCGTCGAGTTCCTGCACATTTCCTCCAACACCATTCGCTGCATGAGCGAAGGCGAGCTACAGCAGCTGGAGCGCGCCCGAAAGCTGGAGTGGTCGGAGGAGCAGTACTTTGACATCATCCGCAGAAAAACGGCGGCGCTCATCCAGAACTGCACCCTGATTGGCGCACACTCGGCAGGCGCAACCGGCGAGCGGCTGGCCGCCGTAGGGCGATACGGGGAGTTGCTGGGCATTGCCTTTCAGCTGCGCGACGACGTGCTCGATTTTCACAGCAGCAGCGTTACGGGTAAGGTTTGCGGTAACGACATCCGCGAAAAAAAAATTACCCTGCCGCTCATTTTTGCGCTGAACAAGGCGGACAAGGCCGAGCAAAAGAAAATCCTTTCGCTGGTGGCCACCGCAAGCGTCAACAGCAGAAACGTGAAGCAGGTGGTGAACTTTGTTGCTGCGCACGGCGGGCTGGAGTACACCGAAGGCGTTGCGCACGGTTACTGCGCCGACGCCAAGCGCGCGCTCGACATTTTCCCCGCATCGGACGCTAAAACGGCGCTCCTGAACCTTGCCGACGTAGTTGTCGAGCGAAAAAAGTAGGCCGCCGCACGCCGCCTCAAAAAATACATTTGCGCCATGAAACGTAAGCTACTTTTGGTTTTCACCATTTTTTCCGTTGCCGCCTTTTGCGCCACGCGCTTGGCTGCACGCCGGCAGCAACCGCCCCACACCGAAAGGCTGCTTCAGGATTTGCAGAGCGAGGGTTGCTGCCCGCCGGAGTTTACGCCATCGCCCGAGCTGGCGCAGCGCTACCGGCTGCACCGGCTGGGGCGGGATAGCGCCTACTGCGTAAACGGCTTTTTGAGCGTAGAAAAAAAGGCGCAGCCCTCCGATTTTTCCGAATTTGGAATAATCGTCGGCACGCAGATAGACAGCTTGTGGACGGTGCACGTGCCGGTACAGCACCTTCCGGCGCTGCTGAACGCAAAGGGCGTGAAGGTTTTTGAGGTGGGTAAAAAGGCGAAAGCCAAAGGGGGAATTAGGAATTAGACCTCCGCAGGTCGGCGAAGACCTCACCCCTGCCCCTCTCCAAAGGAGAGGGTGCAGGGGTGAGGTCTGAAAGTGTCGTCCCTGCGGGACTTGCGCGGCGTCAGCCAATTCAAAATTTTCTCTCAAACTCTCGTTGCAGCAAAGTCCCTTTTACACGTAAAAATGTTTCCGGCGTTTGCGCTTAGAATTTAATCGTTAGCCCAACCGTTAGCCCAACGCTGCTCGCGGGCAGGGTGTAAGAAACGCTTTGCGCGGGGGTGTTCGATGCGCCGGAGCTGCTCGAAGAAGAGCTTGAGCTGGTACCCGTTGAGTACTCTTTTTTGTACTCCGTTATTTTCTGCCAATCCTCCAAACCGGCAAGTTTATCGGTGTTCGTAACGTTGCCGTCGTTGTCTCTGGAAGATGATGCTGACTTTGTGAGCGTCTTTTTCTTCATTTCAAAGGACGCCGCCAGCGCATTTACCTCGCCAAACAGCGAAAAATGCTTGCCAAACGCAACGTCAACCCCAAGCGCCGCCGCGTAGCCTGCCTTAAAGTACGAGGTAATCTCTGCGACTTCCTCGCTGCTGCTGCTGGTATGTATGTTGTAATGAGTTGTATTTTTACCTGCGGTGTTACTTCCGGTGTAGTCTCGCTTTGCGGATGTTTCTTTCGTATAAGTTGCTTTACCGGAAAGGGGAAGCGAAACGCCAATCCGCGAGTAAACCGAAAATGTTTCGCCGAGAGGCGCAGCAACCCGCAAGGCAGGCACTAACGCAAAGCCCGAATACGCTATCTTTGATACCTCAGCGCTTGATTTTATTTCTGTAGTA
This sequence comes from Prevotellaceae bacterium, assembly GCA_031284065.1. Lineage (GTDB taxonomy): Bacteria > Bacteroidota > Bacteroidia > Bacteroidales > UBA932 > JAITMY01. Next base: position 3,560 of record JAITAP010000067.1, on the reverse strand, counting down.
TTATACTTGGAATAGGATGATGATGTTTCGTCAACATTATGCTGGCTGCTATAGCTCTTATCTTCGACGGTATTATCAAGCCCCGACAAGCCGCGCACGCCCAGCTCAAAGCCTATGTAGGGGTTAAACATGTAGCCCAACCCAAAATCGTAGCTGATACCTTTACCTAACGAAAACGAGGCGTTGGTGCGCGTGGAGCTGCTCGAAGAAGACGTTTTGTCTACAATCAGCTTGTTGTCGCTGGTTTGCGAAATATTGTAGCCCGGAATATCCCAAGCTCCGCTCGCCTTGCCTGCGCCGAAAGAGTACCCTCCCCCGGCTCTGATGTACACGTTTTGCGCCGGAGCGGCGCTACTTGCCGCGGCAACCGTTGCCGCAGCCAATTTTTTATCGTTCCCATTTACGTTCCGGTCCCCGACTTCCTCCGGCAAGGCTCCTTGCAGCATCCTTACGTTCCGGTCCCCGGCTTCCTCCGGCAAGGCTCTTTGCAGCATCCTTACGTTCCGGTCCCCGGCTTCTTCCCGCAAGGTTCTTTGGAGCAGGCTGTCCTTTTCGGACTTTGGCGCTACGGACGGTTTTCTTTTTACGTTTTTTTTCAAGTCCTCATCCGCCTCCATTTCCTCCACCAAGGCTCGCTTCAGCAGCTCCTCCTTGCTTAAGTTTTCCTGCGCCTTTGCCGGAGTTGCCGCTTCTTGGGCTACGGGTTTTGCTTGCTTCGCCGGGCTGATTGAGTGGCTTTGCGGCCGTATCGGGGCAACGTTGAGCGTGTCCTGCAGGTTTTTGTCCGGTTGCTGCGCCGGCGAGGCGTCGGCGCCTGTGCTCGTTGCATCAAGCGCGCTGCCCTCCGTGCGCGATGCAATGCGCTTTTCCCGGCCTTTGCCGAACAGGAGGTTTAAGCCCATGCGGAAGTTGACGTTTTGGGCTGTTTTGAAGCTTGCCGCCGCCAAAAGGTTGTCGGCAATGATGTGCCACTGCACACCCTTGCGACCGATGACTACCCCCGCGCCCACGTTGCTGTTATGGTTGTAGTAGCTGTAGGAGACGCTGCCGTTCACCATAAATCCCTGCGTATTGGCGGACAGCGCAAACATGGGCAGGTTTCGGTACTGCGAAAACCGGTAGCCAAACAGCCCGCCCACGTTGAGGTACTTCGCCACCTCGTAATTTGCGCCGACGTACATGGTGGGCGAAAGCCACCGCCGCTCGCTGACGGAGGCTGATTTTACGGCAGTTTTTTGCTGCACGGAGTCGAGCAGGCCGGCGACAAAGTCCGCCCCGTCGCTAAGGGATAGTCCGTCAAACGAAATTTTTTGCTCGGGGGTAGCCGAAGCTACTTTGCTCCCTTTCCAGCTTATAAACCCGAGGTCGAGCACGCTTGCGGACACGTTCAGCCCTTTGACCCAGGGCAAGTCCCAGCTGCCGCCAAGGTCAAACGCCACGCCCCTGTTGCCTGCATCAAACGTGTAGTCGCCAAACTCGGCGTTGGTCAAGCTGTCTATCGGGAAGCTGCCCTGCGGCGTCGTAACGGGCAGGCCGGCGAGGAAAATATCGGGATTTAGCCCCACGGAGATTTTGTAGGCGCTTTCTTCGGTTGTAAAGTCCGACCCCTCGCCAAGCCCGACCTGAGCGTTGGCAAGCCCCTGCAGGTACTTGATTTTTGCGCCCACAAAAAGGTTTTCCTTTATCTCTTTGGACATGCCCAGCGAAATTTCGCCGTAGGCGGACGCAGATATTCCAAGGCCCTCCAAGCTGAGGGTTTTGCCCAGCGTTTCGGGTGCGCCGTTGCCGTACCATATCAGCTTTTGCAAGTCTTTGGGTATGCGCCCGTCGAAGTTGTACTTCACCTTGCTGTCGAAGGAAAAGTACATGTCCTTGACCATGAAGCCAAAGTTGATAAGGTTGTACTCAAAGTCGCCGATTACCGAGCTGAACTTGTCCGCGCTCGTCATAGAACCCTTGTAGTTGCCGTCGATGTAGTTGCCTATGGTCAGGTCTTTGCCGGACAGCATCAGGCTTGACGAAAACGACGTTAACCCGGGAACACCCACGTACACGCTTCCGTTGCGGGGCTGAAAGGCGGGGTTGAGCTGGCTGTTCAGCGGCAAATCTTTTATATGGTACAGCGTGGGGTTGAGCTGCGCGTGAGCCGCCGCTACCGAGAGCAGCGCTACTACTGTGGCTGTGTAAAACTGTTTCATTGTAAAAATGTAAATTTTGATGTGTTAGGTGTTTTTAAAAAGTATCCATGGGTATAGGCGCTTGCACTTTCACGCGCAGGCTGTAGGAAATGTTTTTTTTCGATAGCTCTCGAAGGTCGCGTTCCGTAATCGTTTTACTCGTGCATTTAACGCTAAATATCACCCCCGTGCTTCTTTCAGCTATAGTTTTCAGCGAATTGCCCTTAAAAGATTGCTGGTAGGTTTTTTCAGAGCTGTTTGATGCTATTTTCTCATTTATTATATAGCGATTCTCTTCTACCGGCGTGCCGTCCGCAACAAAGTAAGCCTGAAGCTCAATCTCAAAAGGCAACGCATTTGCTATAGACAAACCAACCTCAAGTGAGCCTACATCTGCTCCGCCAACGTAATCCTTCAGGTTGAAATCTACGGGAGCCGTCTGGCTTGCCTTTGTCAGGATGTCGTCTATCTGGCTGTTTATGGAGTCAAGGTAGCCCTCGCCCATGGTTGAGAGCAGGTTTGCCGCGGTGATAAACACGTCGGTGGGGTGTATCATGGCGTCCAGCAGGTTGCTGACGGCAGTATTGCCGCCATAGCTCTTGTTGTCGCCGGGGGTTCTGTCCGCACGCGGCCCGGCTTTTGCCTGTGAGGTTGATTTGGTTTTTGATTGATTGTTCAGCTCGGGGTGCGCCTCCCAGTATGCTTGCAAAAAGTCGTTGACTTGTTTGATTTTTTTTTCTTTATCAGCATGACCGCCCTCAAGATTTTCCTCGAGTAACCTTTTGGTAGAGTCGTTCAGAACAGGTTTGCCGTCATTCCCGAAAGCTACGTAGGTACTATTTTCGTCTTCCGTCAGCACAACGTAGGCTATGGAGTCAACGTTGGCAGTGTCGGTGAGTCCAAATCTTTCCGCTACGTAGCTATCCCACTGCGCTCTCACCTTGTCGTTGACTTCCTTTACCGCGTCTGGTTCTATAAAATCTCCAATGGTGATGGTTTGCGACTTTAGCAGCGGCAGCGCCCACGTGGGGTCCCAATTGGGGTCGTCTTGGCACGACGTAACCCACGCCGCTACCACCGGCAGCAGCATAATCATAAAAAACTTTAGCGTTGATTTCATAAAAAATGCCGCAAAGCTCACTGCCGCTGCAACCGTAGTAATGGCTGTTTTAGTAATCTTCATCATAGTAAATTGTGCTTAACGTCCGCTCCTTTAAGCAGACAATAATTTTTTATTTATTTTTTGCGCCTACTCTTTGTTTTACGTCGCGCGGTTCGGCTTATTTACGACGTTTAAGCTGAAAGCTGAAAAATTTGGCCAACGCCAAGCGGAGGCTTTGGAGCCGTGCGCCGGCAGTGCAGCATTTTTGAATTGCACACGCA